>CAZOWU010000034.1:0-13898 GCA_964583735.1 uncultured Halobacteriales archaeon
ACGACGACGCCAAGCAGATGATCGTCGCCGGCTTCATCGAGCCGCTCACGGAGGAACTGCCCATCGAGTACGCGGTCGAAATGAACCGCCTCATCGAACTCGAGATGGAGGGCTCGCTCGGATAACTCCCTCTGGAGTATCCATTCAACCATGAGTACGCAGGTACACGCAAACCTCACAGAGGAGCAAGTAACGGAAATAAGCGACCAGTTCGGCGAGCCCGAGTGGTTGCTGGAGACGCGCCTCGAGGCACTCGAGGCGCTCGAGACCCTCGACATGCCGGATGTCATCCGGACGCCCGGCCGCGACTGGACCAACCTCGACGCCCTGGAGTACGAGCGGTTCGTCGACCCCCTGGAGTTCGCCCAGGAGAAAGACCGCGTCGACGCGGAAGGCGTCGACGTGCTGGCCTGGGAAGCGGCCCTTGAGGAACACGGCGACCTCATTGAAGACCAGTTCGGTGCGGTCGTCGACCCCCAGCGGGATTACCTGACGGCGCTGTCGACGGCGCTGTTCTCCGCTGGCACGGTCGTCTACGTCCCCGAAGGCGTCGCCGCCGACGAGGTGACGATCCGGACCCGGATGAACTCCCGGGCGCTGTTCAACTACACACTGGTGGTCGCCGAGGAAAACGCCTCGGTGACGATCTTGGAGCGACAGTCCACGGGTGAGGATATCGACGGCGCGCGCTACTACAGCGGGGTCGTCGAGGCGACCGCCGGCGAGAACGCCAACGTCCAGTACGGCACGCTGCAAGACCTTTCGGAGGAGACCTACAACTACCAGGTCAAGCGTGGCCACGCCCACACCTATGGGACGGTCAACTGGATCGAGGGCAATCTCGGTTCCCGGCTGAGCAAGACCTCCGTGGAGACGCGACTGGTCGGCGAGTCCTCCGAGTCGAAGATCGTCGGCGCCTTCTTCGGCCACGGCGACCAGCACATCGACCTCGCGAGCCGGGTCTGGCACGAGAACGAGCACACCACTGCGGACCTCGTCACTCGGGGCGTGCTCGACGACAGCGCTCGCTCCGTCTACGAGGGCGTCCAAAACGTCGGTCGGGAAGCCTGGGACACCAACTCCTACCAGCGCGAGAACACGCTGATGCTCTCCGACGACAGTGAGGCCGACGCCTCCCCGAAGCTGATCATCAACAACCACGACACGGAAGCGAGCCACTCCGCCACCGTCGGCCAGGTCGACCAGGAGGACCTGTTCTACATGACCTCCCGGTCGGTTCCGCCACAGCAGGCGACGAACATGCTCGTCGAGGGCTTTTTCGTCCCAGTCTTGGAGGAAGTCGAGGTCGAGGAACTCCGCGAGGACCTGGCGCGCCGGGTCGCCGAGCGGCTCTAGCAGTAGCGGACTTCCGACCGGGTCTCTTGTTGCCGACCTCCGATCAGGTCTCTTGTTGCCGACCTCCGATCAGGTTTTGTTGCCGACGCATCGTCGCGCAGGGAACCTCTTAAGTCCGCGTACCTCCGACAGTTCGGTATGCAACTGCTGGGACCGGCCACGCGAGCAACTGGAGGACGTCCATGAGCGTCCAGGTCGTGGACTCCGACCACCAGCTCGCCCGGTTGCTCCAGATCGGGGTCGTGCTGGAGGAGGTGGTGGAGGCTCGGGCGGCCAAACACGCCGACACCGCCGACTTAGACGACGAGGTGCGGGCCTTTCTCCGGGAAGCGGCTGCGGAGTCGGCGACCCACCGCGACCGGCTCGACCGGCTCGTCGCCGAGTTGGAGGCTGACACCGTCTCCTTCGACGAGGTCAAGCAGCTGGTCGAGGCCCGCTACGAGTCCGGCGATGACTTCGACGGCGTGCTCTACGACCAGCTCTGTAACGAGGAGACAGCCTACAAGTTCTACGAGGACCTCATCGAGGCGATCGAACACTCGGAAGCGACCTTCACTATCGACCGCGGCCACCTGCTCTCGGAGCTGCGGGCAATCCAGCGCGAGGAGGAGGACGGTGCCGAGGAAGTCACGCGGCTCATGGAGGGGCGGTCCGCATGAACAGCGCCGACCAGTACCTCAAGGCGATCTATCTGGTCCAGGAGATGGATGACGGGCCGGCCTCGACCGGGGCGGTCGCGGATATGCTGGACGTGAGCCCGGCAAGCGCCAACGAGATGATCGGCAAACTCGAGGAACAGAGCCTCTGTGCCCACGAGAAGTACAAGGGTGTGGACCTGACCGAGAAGGGGATCAGGCGGGCACGCGACGCCCTCCAGAACTACTGCATCATCGAGCGGTTCCTGCTGGAGGTGTTGGAGGTCGAGGACTTCCGGGCGGAAGCTCGCCAGCTCGAGCCGGTGATCGACGAGACAGTCGCCGAGCGCCTGGACACGATCATCGACCGACAGCCCCAGTGTCCGGACTGCTTCGACGCCGAGGCCGACGTCTGCAGCCTCCTCGCCCACACGGAGGGCGTCGACATCGAGGGCGTCGACGCGGCCGACTGATGGCCGCGACTCGGCACAACTGATGGCTGCCGACTCGCTCGTCGAGACGTTCGGCCCCTTTCTCATCCCTGTCGTCGTGTTCGTGCTCGGCGTCGCCGGGTACGGGGTGCTCTGGCTGCTCTCGCGGTGGGGAGTTCTCCCTACCGATGAGCAGTAACAGCACGGCAGCCAGCTCCCGTTTCGCCCGCTGCCCGGGGGTTTTTATTCCGGGTTCGTCTACATCGGGGTATGCTGAGCCCCGAGATGGAGGACTACCTGAAGGTCATCTACGACCTCCAGCGCAGCGGGGCTGCGCCCGTCTCGACCTCGGAGATCGCCGACACCCTCGAGGTCACGCCGCCGACCGCCACCAGCATGATGGAGAAGCTGGCAGACCGGGGACTGGTCGAGCGCGAGAAGTACAAAGGCGTGACGCTCACCACCGAGGGGGAGACGGTCGCACTCGAGGTCGTCCGCCACCACCGCCTCATCGAGACCTACCTCGCCGAGCGGCTGGGGTACGACTGGGCGGAGGTCCACGACGAGGCCGACCGGCTGGAACACCACATCAGCGAGGCGTTCGAGCGGCGGGTGGCCGATGTTCTCGACGACCCCGAGGTCGACCCCCACGGCGACCCGATCCCCAACGACGCCCTGGACCCAATGGACGATACCAGCGGGGCCACCCTCGCCGAGTTCGACGAGGGCGACCGCGTCGTCGTCAGGCGGGTCCGGGACCGCGACCCCGACGGTCTCGCCTACCTCCAGGACGCGGGCATCATCCCCCGGACGACCCTGACGGTCGCGGAAGTCGCCCCGATCGGGATGGTGACTGTCCGCTTCCCCGACGGCGAGACCACCTCGTTGCCACAGGACGTCGCCGAAACTATCTGGGTCGAGGCCGCCGACGCGACCGAGGACGCCACAGCGCCGTAGTCGTGGTCGACTGGCAGCCGCCGGAACCCGTTTTTACTCCCCGCCCGTGGGGCCGATATGCGCGGGCTCGACGATACTGACCGCGAGATCCTCCGCCTGCTGCTGGCGGACGCGCGCCAGCCCTACAGCGAAATCGCCGAGGAAGTGGACCTCTCGGCGCCGGCGGTCTCCGACCGGGTCGACCGGCTCAGGGAGACTGGACTGGTCCGCCGCTTCACCCTCGACATCGACCGGGAGTTGCTGGACGGTGGCTCCCGCGTGCTCGTCACCATCGAGGCGACCCCGGGCCGGGGTCCGACGGTTCAGCGGGCGCTCGCTGGCGTGGCGGAAGTCGAACACGTCTTTCGGACGGCGGACGACCGGCTGGTCTGTATCGCCACCGTGACCGACAGCGACGGCGCAGTCGGCGAGTGGGTCGACCTCGCGGACGTGGGCGACTACGACGTGCGCCCGCTTGCCGAGGAGTCCTGGACTCCACGACTCGGGGGGGCGGAGCTCGCCCCGGCCTGCGAGGAGTGTGGCAACACCGTCACCCGCGAGGGGGAGTCGGCCACCCTGGACGGCGAGGTCCACCACTTCTGCTGTGAAAACTGCCGGGATTCCTTCGTCGACCGGTACGAGCAGCTGCGGGAAGGGGCATAACCCCCAGACTGGGCGGCAACATACTTTTGATACGAAAACGAGCACCTCGATACGCACAGGAATCTGAAGGACAAACCGCATGAACGAGGGGACCGTAGGAGACACCAATGAGTACGAGAACGGCCCGTCTGGAGCTCAGGGGAATGAGCTGTGCCAACTGTGCGTCGACCATCGAGGAGACGGTCGGCGACCTGGAGGGTGTCCAGGCGGTGACAGCCAACTACGCAACCGACGAGGGCACTGTCGAGTACGACCCCGACAGGGTGGCGCTGGCCACGATTTACGGGGCTGTCGACGAGTCGGGCTACGAGGCGGCCGCCGAGACCGTCACCGTCGGTGTCACCGACATGTCGTGTGCGAACTGCGCGGAGACAATTGACGACCGGCTGCGGGAGACGCCGGGTATCCTCGAGGCGGACGTCAACTTCGCCACCGACGAGGCCCGTGTCAGCTACAACCCCGCGGACGCCAGCCTCGCAGACATTTACGCAGCTGTCGAGGGTGCTGGCTACACGCCAGTCCACGAGGACGGGAGCGGCGGCGACAGGGAGGGTGCCGAGGCGAGCGGCGAGGACCGCCGGCAGGCGGCCCGCGAGGCGGAGATACAACGCCAGCGGCGGCTGACACTGTTCGGGGTCGCGCTCTCGACGCCGCTGCTGGCGATGCTCGCGGCTCACCTGCTCGCCCCCGGGTTGCTCCCGGAGACAGTCTTCGGGCTCGACACTGGCTGGGTCGCCTTCCTGCTCGCGACGCCGGTCCAGGTCGTGCTCGGCCGGGAGTTCTACGAGAACTCCTGGACCGCGCTCGTTCGCAATCGCACCGCGAACATGGACGTGTTGATCGCCCTCGGTTCGTCGACGGCCTACGTCTACAGCGTCGCCCGGCTGCTCGGCCTCCCTGGCGAGGGGTTGTACTTCGACACGGCCGCGCTCATCCTCACGTTCATTACGCTAGGAAACTACCTGGAGGCTCGCTCGAAGGGCCAGGCCGCCGACGCGGTTCGGGAGTTGCTCCAGCTTGAGGCAGACACCGCAACCCGGGTCCGAGAGGACGGCACCGAGGAGGAGGTCCCGCTCTCCGAAGTCGGGGTTGGTGACCGGCTGAAAGCCCGCCCTGGCGAGAAGGTGCCCACCGACGGCGTGGTCGTCGAGGGCTCGTCGGCAGTCGACGAGTCGATGGTCACCGGCGAGTCCGTCCCCGTCGAGAAGACCGAGGGCGACGAGGTGATCGGGTCGACGGTCAACGAGAACGGCGCCCTCGTCGTGGAGGCGACGAAGGTCGGCGAGGAGACGGCCATCCAGCAGATCGTCTCCCGGGTACGGGAGGCTCAGTCCCGCCAGCCGGAGATCCAGTCCGTCGCCGACCGGATCTCCGCGTACTTCGTCCCTGCGGTGATCCTCAACGCCACGCTCTGGGGGGTTCTCTGGTTTCTGTTCCCCGAGACGCTGGGCGGGTTCGTCGGCGCGCTCCCGCTGTGGGGGTTGGCGGCTGGCGGCCCCACGGCGGTCGGTGTCTTCGAGTTCGCGGTCGTCGTCTTTGCGAGTGCCGTCCTGATCGCCTGTCCCTGCGCGCTGGGGCTGGCGACGCCTGCGGCGACGATGGTCGGAACCGCCATCGGGGCGCGCAACGGCGTGCTCTTCCGGGGCGGCGACATCCTCGAGCGGGTCCGGGACATCGACACTGTGGTCTTCGACAAGACCGGGACGCTCACCGAGGGTGAGATGGAGCTGACCGACGTGGTTGCCCTCGGCCTCGACCGACCCGCGGCCGACGGCGGACGGGAGGCCCGCGACGACGCGGGCGCGACTGGGGCCGCGGCCGGCGACCCGACCCCCGATGGCGGTGTCCTCCAGCGCGACGTCACCGAGGAGTTCGTCCTCGAACTGGCCGCGAGCGCGGAGCTGAACAGCGAGCACCCCCTCGCCGAGGCGGTCGTGGAGGGGGCCCGCGAGCGCGGCGTCGACCCCGAACCCCCTGGCGAGTTCGAGAGCGTTCCCGGTCACGGCGTCCGGGCGCGAACGAGCCACGGTGAGGTGCTCGTGGGCAACCGGAAGCTCCTCGGCGACGAGGGTGTCGACACCCACCCCGCCGAGGAGACGATGGACCGGCTCGAGCGGGACGGCAAGACGGCGATGCTCGTCGCGCTCGAGGGGCGGGTGGTGGGGGTGGTTGCCGACGCCGACACGGTCAAGCAGAGCGCCGCCGACGCTGTCGAGAGCCTCCAGGAGCGGGCCCGGGAGGTGTGGATGATCACGGGCGACAACGAACGCACCGCCCGCGCAGTCGCCGAGCAGGTGGGGGTCGACCCCGAGAAGGTCAAGGCGGAGGTGCTTCCCGAAGAGAAAGCAAACGCAGTCGAGGAGATCGAGGCCGACGGCAGCGAGGCGATGATGGTCGGCGACGGCGTCAACGACGCGCCGGCGCTGGCGGCCGCATACGTTGGCGCGGCCATCGGCAGCGGTACCGACGTCGCTATCGAGGCTGCCGACGTCACACTGATGCGCGACGACCCCGCAGACGTGCTCAAGGCGATCCGCGTCTCGGAGGGGACGCTCTCGAAGATCAAACAGAACCTCTTCTGGGCGCTTGGCTACAACACGGCGATGATCCCGCTGGCGTCGCTGGGTCTGCTCCAGCCGGTCCTCGCGGCGGTGGCGATGGCCGCCTCCAGCGTCTCCGTGCTGGCAAACAGCCTCTCGTTCAGGCAGTACACGCCCGACCACGACTACCGGCTGTTCGGTCTGTTCGACCGGTGACTGGTTCGGAGCGGCCCGGAGCAATCAGTCCGCGGTCCCGCAGTACTCTGTGATGACCCGGGCGTACGTCCGCGAGGTGTCGACGAGAGAAGGGACGGTCGTGTGTTCGTCGGCGCCGTGGATGTTGTTCGGCTCGGGGCCGACCGAGACCGAGGGAACGTCGTAGTAGCGCTTGTAGAAGCGCTCGTCCATGCCGCCGTTTCCACCGGTGAACGCGCCGGTCCCGCCCGCGACATCCTCGGCCGTGTTCATCGCGAGCTGGGCGATCTCCGCGTCGCTGTCGGTCCAGTGGGGCGCGGCCTGCCAGCCGAACCACTCCACCGTCGGCTCCTCGTCGACCACCCAGTCGTCGTGCCCGGTGGCGCCGGCGACGGCCGTTTCGATCTCTGCTCGGACCTCCGCCCGGCTCTCGCCGGGCGGCCACCCGACCCGACCGTGCATCGTCGCGCGGCTGGGCAACGTCGACGGCCAGTCGCCGGCCTGGATCTGGCCGACGTTGATGTTGGTCACGTTCCCCTCCAGGCCCGGATTGGCGCGGTAGGCCGGCTCGAAGTCGATGCGGTCCTTCCGCTCGCGGTCGAGTTCCTCGAGCGCCTGGTAGACGAGCGCGGCGTTCCCGATGGCGTTGTCGCCCTCGTGGCCCAGCGCGGCGTGGGCGCTCACGCCCGGCACCTCCACCTCGAAGTACATCACGCCGGCGCTCGCGACGGTGATGTTGGGGATGGCGGATGGCTCGGCGATGACCGCCGCGTCCGGCAGGTAGCCCCGTTCGATGGTCGCGAGCGCACCGCCGGTCCCGCCGGCCTCCTCCTCGATGGTGCTCTGGACGATGAGGTCACCCGCGAGGTCGACGTCGGACTCGAGAATTGTCCCGACGGTAAAGAGAACGGCGGCCAGCCCGCCTTTCATGTCCGCCACGCCGCGGCCGTACAGCGTCTCGCCCTCCCGCGTCAGCGCCCACGGGTCACGAGTCCACTCGTCCTCGGTCACGTCGACGACGTCGATGTGCCCGCCGACGGTCAGGGTCGGCCCGGTGCCGCTGCCCGGGACCCGGACCGCGACGTTGGGACGGCCCTCGAGCCCGACCTCCTCGGTGACCGACGTCGGCGCGTACCCCTCGTGGTCCTCCAGGCCTGACTCCTCGGGCACCCAGACATCGGGCTCGAGCCCCATCGATTCGAGATACTCGATGACGACCTCCTGGCCGGGGCTCTCGTTGCCGGTGACGGTCGGCGTCTCGACCAGCCGCTCGACCAGGGCCAGCAGGTCGTCGGTGTTCGGCTCGATTTCTGTGGTGAGAGTGGCTGTCATGTGGTAGCCGACGTGTGGTGGGGTGGTAAGTGTTGGTCGTTTCGCCAGCGGCTCTCTGAGCGACGAGTGTCGTTTCAGACTGATTACTGCGAGTCTGTACCGCTCTGGCAACACAAACTGTGAGCGACATACCGTGACACACCGGTAGTTGTGACCCGGTCACGAGACTACTCGCAGTACTCACTATCAGTGGCTGTGGCAGTCCCGAGACAGCGATAGTAACATTTATTCACACGCTTGTCCGGTAGATGATAGCATGGCAAACCGGATCCGCGTGCTCTACGTCGACACCGACCCTGAGTCCGCGGGCCTCGTCTCGACGGCCCTCGAGCGCGGCGAGGGACAGTTCAGCGTCGAGATTGCGGAGGGTGCCAGTGATGGGCTCGCCCGCCTCCGAGAGGGGGAATTCGACGCCATCGTCTCCGACTACGAGATGCCCGACCGGGACGGCCTCGAATTCCTCGAGGCCGTGCGCGACGAGTATCCGAACCTGCCTTTCATTCTCTACACTGGACGGGGAAGCGAGGACCTCGCAAGCGAGGCCATCTCGTCCGGGGTGACCGACTACATCCAGAAGGAGCCCGGGGCGAGTCAGTTCGACGTGCTCGCCAACCGGGTGAGGAACGCGGTCGAACGGTACCGCTCGCGACGGGGGCTCGAACGTCAAGAGGCGATCCTCGGGGCAGCCGGTGACGCCGTCTACGCGCTGGACCTGGATGGGACCATCACGACGGTCAACGAGACGCTGGTCGAGTGGACGGACTACAGCCGCGAGCAACTGCTCGGGAGCCACGCCTCCCGCATCCTCACCGAGGAAGACATCGAGCGGGGCCGCGAGGCAGTCCGCGAGCTGATCGCGGGAGCCCACGAGTTCGACCAATTCGAGGGGACACTCCACACCGTCGACGGCGACACGGTCCCGGTCGAGGCACGGGTCACGCTGCTCGAAGAGAACGGGTCCGTACAGGGGTCGACCGGCGTGCTCAGGGATATCGCCCAGCGGAAGGAACGCGAGCGGGAACTGGAACGCTACCAGAGCATCTTCGAGGAACTCGAGGACGCGGTCTACGTCCTCGACGAGAACGAGACTATCGTCTACGTCAACAGCGAGTATGCGTCGATGAAGGGTGCCGACCGCGCGGCGCTCGTCGGCGACCCGATTACGAAGTGGGCCGACAGTGAAACGGTCGCCCAGGTCAGGGAGGTCCGCGAAGAGCTGCGCGCCGGCGAGCGCACTGTCGGAGTCGTCGAGAACGTCTTCAGCGTCGCTGGCGGTGGGACGACCCCTGCAGAGCTGCGCCTGATCACCATCACACGGCCGGACGGTCAAACCGAGCGGGTCGGCGTCATCCGCGACATCACCGAGCGCAAGGAGTACGAGCGCCGCCTCGAGCAACTCAACGAGACGGCCCAGCAGCTGATGACCGCCACCTCCCACCAGGCAGTCGCCGAGCTCGGCGTCGAGACTGCACGCGATGTGCTCGCCCTCGACGCAAACGCGGTCCACCTCTACGAGGACCGCGACGGCGAGGAGGACGAGGGGGAGCTTGCCCCGGTCGCCATGACTGACGCCGCCCGCGAACTGGTCGGTGCGCCGCCCTGCTTCACTGGCGACGACAGCATCGCCTGGCGCGTCTACCAGTGTGGCGAGGCGCTGGCGGTCGACGACGTCCACGATGACCCCGACATCTACAACCCCGACTCCCCCGTCCGGAGCGAACTCCACCTCCCCGTCGGGGAGCAGGGAGTCCTCATCGCCTGCTCGCCGACGCCGAAGAGCTTCGACCAGCGCGACGTGGTCCTCGGAGAGATCCTGGCCGGCAGCATCGCTACCGCCCTCGAACAGGTCGACCGAACCGAACAGCTCCGCGAGCGCGAGCAGGAGCTGACCCGCCAGAACGAGCGTCTCGAGGAGTTCGCGGGTGTCGTCTCTCACGACCTGCGGAACCCGCTGAACGTCGCTCAGGGTCGGGTCGAACTGGCACGCGAGGAGACCGGAAACGACCACCTCGAGGACGCAGCCCAGGCGCTGGACCGGAGCCAGGCACTCATCAACGACCTCCTGACGCTCGCACGCGAGGGGGACGCCGCCGGTGAGCGGGAGCCGGTCGCGCTGCCCGACCTGCTCGAGGCCTGCTGGGCGACCGTCGAGACCGGCAAAGCCACTCTCCGCGTCGAGGCGGAGGGGACGGTTAGAGCAGACGTGGGTCGTCTCCGACAGCTGTTCGAGAATCTCATTCGCAACGCCGTCGAACACGGCGGTGAGACCGTGACAGTAACCGTCGGGGACCTCGAGGACGGATTCTACGTCGAGGACGACGGGCCAGGGATCCCCGCGGCGGAGCGCGACAGGGTCTTCGACCCGGGATACTCCACCTCGGAGGGTGGGACGGGATTCGGCCTCGCCATCGTCCGTGAGACCGCCAACTCCCACGACTGGACCGTCCGGGTGACCGAGGGCTCTCAGGGCGGCGCGCGCTTTGCGGTCACAGGCACTGACGACTCGTGAGCCCCCGGCGTCGGCCGTCTCGGCCAGACCAGGGGAAGTGTCTTTACCGAGGGCCGAGGCACTCTCAGCACCGTGGTGAACCACCTGCGCGAGCGGATCGAGAGCGGTGAGGTGAGCATCGGGACGCGGATGCAGACCCAGTGGCCCGGGCTGCTCGAAATCATCGGCCAGACCGACCAGTTCGACTACGTCGAGTTCCTCGCGGAGTACGCGCCCTACGACCTGCGCGACCTGGAGAACATGGCCCGGGCGGCGGAACTGTCGGACCTGTCGATGATGATAAAAATCGACGCGGAGTCCCGCGGGTTCGTCGCCCAGCGTGCGATGGCCGCCGGCATACAGAACCTCCTGTTTGCGGACGTCCGGACCGTCGAGGACGCCCGCGAAGCCGTCGCAGCCACCCGCCCGGAGCCGGAGGGGGACAACGGCATCCGCTCGGACCGGCGGAACGGTTACGTCGGTGGCTACGCCTCGCCCGAAGAAGTCGTCGAGTGGTGCGAGGAGGCCGTCATCGCCATCATGGTCGAGAAGGAGGAGACAGTAGCGAACCTCGAGGATATCCTCGCAGTCGAGGGGATCGACATGGTCCAGTTCGGGCCGGCCGACTACTCGCTGAGCATCGGCGACCCCGGCGCCTTCGACGCTCCGGCGGTCCAGGAGGCCGAGCGGACGACCGTCGAGACGGCGCTCGAGATGGGGGTCGCCCCCCGTGCCGAGATTACCCACCCCGGCGCAGCCGAGGCGTATCTCGACCTGGGGGTCCGTGATTTCAACCTCAACACCGACACCCGGATCCTCCACCACTGGTACACCGAACACGGCGGCGCGCTCACCGAGGAAGTCGCTGGCTTCTCGCGGTGAGCAGCCGACGGTTCCTGCGGTGAGCAACCCCTGGTCGCTTGCAACGAGCGGTCGCCCGCGGGACGCCTACATTCGTCTCCGTCAGCGGGGAGAGCCCTCACCCGCGAAACGACGGGGTCTCGTTCTCCTCGGGAAGTGGGTCGCCCGTCAGCCGCTCGTACGCGGCCGGGTTGAGGACGTTGCGTGGCGGGTCGTCGCCCTTGTGGGCGTGGACCGACTCCGCCATGATCCGGTGGATGCGGTGGAGCGAGTCCGTGGTCACGCCGGCGACGTGTGGCGTCACCAGGATGTCCTCCACCGCGAGCAGTGGGTTCCCCTCGACGTCGGGCTCGTCCTCGAACACGTCGACGGCGGCGCCCGCGAGTTCGCCCTGGCTGAGCGCCTGCGCCAGCTCCTCGTCCGGATAGACCCCGCCTCGAGAGGTGTTGACGAGATATGCGGAGTCCTGCATCCGCTCGAACTCGGCTTCGCCCAGCATGTACCGGGTCTCCGCCGTCAGGGGCACGTGGACCGTGACCACGTCCGAGGTCTCCAGCACCACATCGAGGTCGACCTTGTCGAGGCCGAGGTCGTCGGCCTCCTCCGGGGAGAGGTAGGGGTCGTAGACCGTCGCCTCGAGGCCGTCCTCCCGGAACGGCGCCAGGTCCGAGAGCACCTTCTGTCCGATGAGCCCCATGCCGATGAACCCGACCGTCGCGTTCTGGAGTTCGAATCCGTGGTCGCGGGCCTCCTCCCAGCCCTGCGTTCTGAGACGGTGCTCCTGGCGCGGGAGATTGTGCGCACAGGCGAGGATCATCCCGACGGTGGCCTGCGCGGCCGAGGCCGTCGGTCCCTGTGGGGCGTGGGCGGCGACGACGCCGTGCTCGGTCATCGCGTCGAGGTCGAGGTTCTCGTACCCGGCGCCGGCACGGGTGACGAGTTCCAGCGACTCGACGCCTGCGAGCGAATCGGCGGTGAGGTCGTAACTGTACGAGACGTACGCATCAGTTCCCCGGAGGTCCTCGGGCTCGAGCTCCGGGCCGCAGTCCTCCTCCAGGAACGACAGTTCGACCTCCGGGTCCTCGAAGAGGCGGTCGAGCCCCGGGACGACGCCGGTTTCGGGGTGACGAACGTCGCGCTCGACGGTGACGTGGAATGGCATCCCTCCAACAGAGTTCCCGGGGCTACTTACAGATTCGGTGGGCCGGGTTCGCGCGAGCGGTGTCCCTGGGGGCCGGCGGCCGCCGTGGCTGCTGTGGGCGACGCTCACGGGTCCCACCTCCCGGCGGTTCCGGACCGCTAGTCCTCGGTCCGATCCGCCGACGCGCGGTCCTCCTCTCCGGGCTCGTCTTTTGCGTCTCCGTCGCGCTCGCCGGGGCCGGCGTCCGCGCTGTCCTCGCCGTACGCCTCGCCGGCAAACGCCGCCCGGACCTCCGCAGCACTGCTCGCGTTCGCGACCCGCTTCTGGAGGGCTTCCTCGCGTTCGTCGAGCGCCCGCACGTTCCCGAGGACGTCGTCGAGGCGGTCGGCCGGAAACTTCACTGCGCCGTTCTCGTCCATGTGGACGAGTTCGCCGGGCGCGACGTCCATTCCGGAGACCGACACCGGAACGTTCACCGCGTGGACCGACATCTCCCCGTGTCCCGGCGACACGCCTGTCGCCAGATACTGGAACTCCATTGGCCGGACTTCGTCGATGTCCCGCACCGGACCGTCGGTCACACAGCCCACGCAGCCGAGTGACTGCATCGCCGTGGTCATGTTGCCGCCGGTGAGCCCGACGTTCCCCGTCACCTCGTCGGGGAACTCCTGTGACAGGGCCAGCACGGTCGGCTCCGGCGACTCCTCGAGTGCATCGGCCACGTCGATGAACGTCAGTTCCTCGAAACCCGGGTCGGGCATGCCGTAGACACACGTCACGGCGTACCCGGCCCGGGGTCCCAGTTCGGGGTACATACACTCGATCCGTTGGTCCGTGTACCAGTCCTGACTCCACGGGTTGTACAGCCCCAGACAGAGCGGGTCGTCGGGGTAGGTCGCCACCACGTTCGAAACAGAGGGCGTGTCGAACTCCTCCAGCTCGGCGAGTTTCTCCCGGGTATCCATGCTCCCCTCCACGCAGACCGCCAGGAACAAAGTTTCGCTCACCCCGAGCGCCCTGCCGAGAACGACCGGCCGCGATACGGCCCGGTTGCCGCGGTCGTCGGTCTCGGAAGTATCCGTGGATCCCGGCGGCTGGGCCCCCGGTCGCCTGATACGGGAGTCGTCCCTCGACGCGGGATGCCAGCGTGTGACATCCTCCCCGGCGTGAACGCCGGGATTCCCTCGCTGTATCGAGATGGAGAAACCGCCTGCGGTAGAATGCCGGGCGGAGACCCCTCCTGTGACAGAGTGTCAGGTGGAGACCCCTCCTGTGACAGGATGGCCGGCGGACCACCTGACTACTCGGCCGCCGTGACCT
>CAZOWU010000035.1:0-13892 GCA_964583735.1 uncultured Halobacteriales archaeon
TGAGCCGCATCCCGCCGACGCTGTCGCGCTCGACGACGATATTCCGCTTCCAGTCGGGGTCGGCCTCGGGGTAGTCCGTCCGGGCGTGGGCGCCGCGGGACTCGGCCCGCTCCTGTGCGCCCCGGAGAATCGCCTCGGCGACCACGAGCCCGAAGCCGACGTCCAGCGCGTACTCGAAGGACCGGCTGGTCGGGCCGCCGACTGCGAGGTCACTTGCCTTGTGGCGCAGGTCCCGTAGCTCGGCAAGCCCAGTCGCCAGCCCCTCGCCGGTGCGGAGCAGCCCGGCGTGCTCCCAGAGCACCTCGCGGAGCTCGTCGAGCAGCGCCTCGGGGTCGTGGCTTCCGTCACTGTCGGCGAGCCGTGTCAGGTCGGCGAAGTGATGGCGGGCGCGGTCGTGGAGCCGACCCGACTCCGACCGACCGCCGTCGGCGAGTCGCTGCGCGACCGCCTGCCCGGTCACCTGCCCGAAGGCGATGGTCTCGGCCAGGGAGTTGCCGCCGAGCCTGTTGGCCCCGTGGACCCCAGCCATCGTCTCGCCGATGGCGTACAGGTCGTCGACTCCCGTCTCGCCTTCGTCGTCGACGCGGACGCCGCCCATCCCGTAGTGGGAGGTGGGCGCGACCTCTACGGGCTCCTCGGCCATGTCGACGCCCAGCTCCGCGAACCGCTCGTACATCCGCGGGAGCCGTTCCTGGATGAACTCCCGCTCGCGGTGGGAGATGTCGAGGTAGACGCCGCCGTTCTCGGTGCCCCGGCCCTCCCTGACCTCCTTGGCGATGGCCCGGGCGACTACGTCCCGGGCATCGAGTTCCATCTGGTCCGGGGAGTACCGCTCCATGAACCGCTCGTCTCGGGCGTTGAACAGGCGCCCGCCCTCGCCGCGGACGGCCTCGGTGACCAGGCGGCCGTCCCACTCCTCGCCGTACCGGTCACCGACCATGCCCGTCGGGTGGAACTGGACGAACTCGATGTCCATCAACTCCGCCCCCGCCAGGTACGCCAGCGCCGGCCCGTCACCGGTGTTCTCGTCGTCCCGCGAGGAGTGGCGCTGGTAGAGGCTGGTGTACCCTCCGGCGGCGAGTACGACGGTGTCGGCGTCGAAGACGACGTACTCCCCGGTGTCCATGTCGTAGCCCGCCGCGCCGAGAGCTCTCCCGTCCTCGGTCAGCAGCCGGGAGACGAAGACGTTCTCGCGGTACGGAATCGACAGCTCCTGGGCCCGCCCGACGAGCGTGTTCAGGAGGGATTCGCCGGTGTGGTCGCCCGCGAAAGCGGTCCGCCGGAACGACTGTGCGCCGAAGTACCGCTGGTCGGGTTCGCCCTCGTCGGTCCGGCTGAAGTCCATCCCCCAGTCGTCGAGTTCCCGCAACAGCCCTGGCATCCGCTCGGTGACGGTCTCGACCTTTCCGGGGTCGTTGAGGAAGTGGCCCTCGTTTAGCGTATCCGCGGCGTGGACCGTCCAGTCGTCCTCCGGGTCGTGGGTCCCCAACGCCCCGTTGATACCGCCGCGGGCCCAGGTCGTGTGGGCGTCGCCGTGGCTGCGCTTGCCGATGACGAGTATCTCCTCGGGGTCGACGCCCTGCTCGACGAGTTCGATTGCGGTGCGTGCGCCCGCGGCACCCGCGCCGACCACAAGGGTGCCGAGTTCGACGGTTTCGTAGTCGCTGGCGTCCGCCACGTCCGCCTCGTCGTCCGCTGTCCGCGAAGTAATTGTCACGTTTGTACATGGGTCTGCACACTCTTAACCCCGTTGGGAATGTGCATGGGATTTCGGGGCGTAGCGAGTCTGAGAGCGGAGAATATGGCAGATCTGAGCTTGCCGTACGCCCCGTCCTGTGGCCTCCTTCTGGAAGGTCAGTCGGCGGCTGCTCCCTCGCCACGCTCAGGGTCGAACCGGCGCCGAAGCACCGGAACCACCGACTCGTCCAGCGAGAGCCGCCCGCTCCCCGTGACCATCAGCGCCGAGGAGAGCCCGAAGAGGGTGATGTGGGCGAGCACGGGGTCATCGGGCAGGCCAAAGAGGGTGGTGGTGAGGATGACGAAGCCTGCGACGGCAGCCCCACGGGTGAACGTGCCGGTGAGAAACGCCAGTCCAACGGCGGCCTCGACGAGTCCCGCGCCGAAGACCCACAGCTCCGGAGAGACCGGCACGACCGCAATGAGGTCGTATTTCGCGACGACAGCGCCGGCCTCCGCGGGCTGGAACCACTTCTGGACGACCCCGAGATAGACGAAGTTCAGGCCCAGAAAGACACGCAACACCAGCGGCGCGAACGAGTCGTCGACCCCGGCGCGGGCCAGCAGTTTCCCGGGTGTGGTGACCCCGCGAAACCGGCTAGCGATGGTACCGTCGGTGACGACCATCCGCCGGAGCATCATGTCCGCGCTGGGCTGTCCGGGCCCGACAACGACGATGGCCAGGAAGCCGGCGACGTACTCGGTAGCCAGCAGCATCTCCGGGAAATGGGTGCCCAGCCCCCAGAGATACGCCAGGAGCCCGACGGCGGCGACTGCTCGGGTTGCCAGCCCGAACAGGAGCAGGAACCCGACCCCGACCTGGAGCAAGCGGGCGTTGATAGCGACACTCGGCGAGAACAGGTAGCCGGCGAAGCCGGCCCCCACGAGCGGCAGTCCGACCGAGAGCCGGAGCATCCAGGGGAGATACGGCCGGTAGGACCGCAGGGTCCGGCGGGCGACCGTGACGTCCTTCAGCGAGCCAAAACGGAGATATCCCGCCACGACTCCGAGGACTGCGACCCCGCCGGCACCCAGCACTGCGAGGTCGACCGGCGACGTGAATACCGCCCGGAACAGGGCGGCTGCCGACCCCGGACCGTCGGCGTCGACAACGTAGTCGACGTGGGCGCTTGCCGCGCCCGTCACACCCCAGAGAACTGCAAGCATGGCCGCGAGACGCCTGGCGACGGCGCGGGTCCGACTCATACAATTGACTGTGGCTCCGGAGGAATAAACGTATCTTAGTCCGGCCCGCCGTGACACCAGGATGGACAGCTTATTGCCCCGCCGCGTCCACCCGCAGATATGTACCTGGCCGACCACGCCTGGCCGGACCTGGGCGGGTACTTCGAGGCGGAGTCGCTCGCGCTGGTGCCGGTCGGGTCGACCGAACAGCACGGCCCTCACCTCCCGGAGAGCACCGACCACCGGATCGCACAGGCGCTGGCCCGGGAAGCGGCCGACCGCACGGGCTCGCTCTGTACGCCCACCGTCAACGTTGGCGTCAGCCCACACCACCGCCAGTTCCACGGGACCATGTGGGTCGACGCGCCGGTCTTCCGGGACTACATGGAGAGCCTCACGCGCAACCTCACCTACCACGGCATCGACCGCGTCATCTACGTCAACGCCCACGGTGGCAACGTCGACCACCTCCGTGAGGTCGGCCGCCGACTCCACATGGACGAGACTGCGTACGCCATCGAGTGGATGTGGGACGAGTCGATCCCGGACCTGGTCGACGAGGTCTTCGAGCACAACGGTCCCCACGGCGGCCCCAAGGAGACGGCGATGATACTGCACATCGACCGCGAGCTAGTTCACGAGGACCGCCTCGGGGCAGCTAGGGACGACGGCCTCATCCGGACCGAGGAGGGGAGCTACCGGACCCACGGCGCCCGCACCTTCTACGACGCCGCCGACAACACCGACAACGGTGTTCTGGGCGACCAGACCGACGCCACCCCCGAGAAGGGCGAGCGGCTGTTCGAGGCCGCCGTCGACCAGCTGGTCGAACTCTGCGGGTGGCTCGACGACAAACCCTACGAGGAGCTGATGCCCGAGCCACACGTCCGCGAACGCGAGCCGACCGACTACCTGTAGCGGCCGGCTGTCAGGTCGCCTCGACACGCCCGAACAGCGCGGCGCCCGTAGCGACCATCACGGCCGCCCCGAGCGTCAGCGCGGCGAAATCGACCACCAGCGGGTACGCCGAAGTCCCCACCAGTACGCCGCGGAGTGCGTCGACACCGTAGGTCAGCGGGTTCAGCAGGCCGAGATACTGGACTGCGGTCGGAAGCTGGTCCAGCGGGTAGAGCGCACCCGAGAGAAAGAACAGCGGGAGGATGGCGAACTGGACGAGGATGCCAAAGCCCTGCGAGTCCCGGAACTGCGAGGCCAGCGCGATGCCGAAGCCGACGAAGGTCACCGCGAGCAGGGCGAGCACGACGACCGCCAACGGCGCGAGCAGTGGCCGCCGGACCCGGAAGCCCAGTGGCACCGAGAGCACGAGGATGAGCAGGCTCTGGACGAGCGCGGTCGTCGAGCCGCCGGCGACCCGGCCGAGGACAATCGAGGTCCGGCTGACCGGCGCGACCAGGATCTCCTTGAGGAAACCGACGTCGCGGTCCGCGAGGATCGCGAGGCCGGCAAACGAGGCGCCGAAGAGGAGGGTAAAGCCCACGACCCCCGGGACGATGTACTGGAGGTAGTCGACGCCCTCCGGGATGCCGGGGATGGCGGCGCCGCTGAAGCCAGCGCCCAGAAAGACCAGAAAGAGCAGCGGCGTCAGCAGGGCACCGATCACCTGCGAGGGCGTCCGGACGAAGCGGGTGGCGTCCCGCACCCAGAGCGCGTAGATGCCCTGCGGGTCCACGCGGCTCACGGCTCCGGCCCCCCAGGGGTATCCGGCCCGGTTCCACCCGCCGGCTGGTCGATGGCGTCGTCCCCGATGGCCCCGTCTCCGGCTGCCCGCTGGCCGTCGGGTCCACCCCCGACCGCCGCGCCGACCTCGGTGACGTCGCTGTCGTCCGTCGGACGGATCCCGCGGCCGGTCAGGTCGAGGAAGACGGTCTCCAGGCTCGGCGCCCGGCGGTCGACTGCAGTGACGGTCACGCCGGCGTCGTCAGCGAGCCGGACGACGTCCGCGACCCGGCGGGCGCCGGTGTCGACGGTGACAGTCAGGCCGTCGGTGGTCACCTCGACGCCGGCCACCCACTCGACCCCGCGTAACTGGTCGGCGAGAGCAGCGGTCTCGTCGGGGGTCTCGACGGCCACGACGTCACCGCCGAGGCCGGCTTTGAGTTGGGCGGGGCTGTCCAGCGCGACCATCTCACCGTCGTCGACGATCCCCACACGGTCACAGAGGGCGTCGGCTTCTTCCATGTAGTGGGTCGTCATGACGACCGTGACGCCGCGGTCGTTGAGCGCACGGATGTAGTCCCAGGTGTCCCGCCGGGTGCCGGCGTCCAGTCCCAGCGTCGGCTCGTCCAGAAAGAGTACTGCTGGCTCGTGGAGAAAGCCACGCGCGATCTCGAGCCGCCGTTTCATCCCCCCGGAGTAGGTGTCGACGGTGTCGCCGCCGACGTCGGCCAGGTCGACCAGCTCGAGCACCTCGGCCACGCGCTCGCGGCGGCGGGCCCGAGAGAGCCCGTACAGCCGGGCGTGAAAGACGAGATTCTCGACCCCCGTGAGCTCCTCGTCCAGCGCCGGCTCCTGGAAGACGATCCCGATAGAGCCCCGGACGGCGCCGCGCTCGGTGCGGATGTCGTAGCCGTTCACTGTTGCGCTCCCGGCGGTGGGCCGGACCAGGGTACAGCACATCCCGATCAGCGTCGACTTGCCCGCGCCGTTGGGGCCCAGCAGTCCGAACAGTTCACCCTCCTCGACCGCAAAGGAGAGGTCGTCGACCGCGACGGTGTCGCCGAACTCCCGGCGGAGCCCGTCGACGCGGATCGCCGCCATCCGTTATGCCGGTCGTGGCGCAAGCGCCTCGAAGTCGTAGCTCACACCCGTCAGCTCCGCCGAGACCGCCCACAGCCGCTCGGCGCTGTCCTCGTCGTACGAGGCGTCGCTCGACTGCTGCTCCTCGGGGGGGCCACGCATCCCCAGGAAGCCGCCGGGGCCGTAGTAGTCTCCGCCCTCGACGCCGTCGGCCGTTGCTGCGTACAGCATCGGGAGGGCGCCCTCCGCGGCCGACTGTGCGAAGACCGTGTTGGCGACCTTCATCAGCCCGTAGCGGACCCGCGAGCCGGACTCCTCGGGGCCCCGGTACTGCAGATTCGTGTCGGCGTACCCGGGGTGGCAGGCGACGCTGGTCGTCCGCTCGATATCCGCAGCCTCCAGCCGGCGCTGGAGCTCGTAGGCAAAGAGGAGGTTGGCGAGCTTGGACTGGCCGTAGGCCTCCCACTCCCCGTAGGAGTCCTCGCGGTGGGGGTCGTCGAAGTCGACCTCGCCCATCTCGTGGGCGCCGCTGGACTGGGTGACGACACGAGTCTCGCCGTCGGTCCTCACCAGCCGGTCGAGCAGGTGCCCCGTCAGCGCGAAGTGGCCCAGGTGGTTCACACCCAGCTGGGTCTCGAAGCCGTCGGCGGTCTCCGACCGCGGGATGGCCATCACGCCGGCGTTGTTACAGAGGCCGTGGAGCTCGTCGTAGGTCCCCCGGACGCCAGCCGCGAAGTCACGGACGGAGTCGAGTTCCGCGAGGTCACACCGGCGCACGTCCAGCGAGGCGTCCGGTACCGTTTCGCGTATCTCGTCGGCGGCCCGCTCGCCGCGCTCGGTGCTCCGGCAGGCCATCACGACGGCCGCCCCGGCCGCGGCAAAGGCTCTCGTTCCTTCGAAGCCGATGCCGCTGTTGGCTCCCGTCACGACCACTCGCTTGCCGTCCATCGACGGCATGTCGTCGGCACTCCAGTCAGTCATCATCGGGACAAGGGGCCGTAGGCGTACAAACCTCTCGCTCGGGTCGTACAGTCCCGGCTCAGTCGGTCACCGGGGCGCCGCCTCGAACCAGCCCACCGACCGCGGTGAGGAGCGCGCGGGCGCCCACACAGGCGGTGAACGCCACGGTCCCGAGCTTGCCACCGAAGCCGCCGAAGTACGGTGTCACGGCCACGAACAACACGCCACAGAACAGGCCGGTCCCCAGCACGACCCGCTCGCCGGGCAGCCGGTCCGGGCGAGCCATTCCGGCGAAGGAAGCACAGAAAGCGGCGGCCGCGACCGTCTCCCCCGCAGCGAGCAGCGGCGGGGCGACCAGCCCGGTGGTCAGGCCGACGACCCCCGACCCGACGACCGGGCCGTGTCCGAGCCGGACGCTCGCGACGAAGGTCACGACCGCCGCGGCGCCGGCGCTGCCGACGAGGAGGGCTGCCGTTTCGGATTCCGGGGGCGGCGTCGACGCCGCCGGGCCGGAACCGGTTACCAACACCACGGCCGCACAGCCGACGAACGCGGTTGTCCCGAGCTTGCCGCCGAAACCGTCGAACAGTCCAGACGCGAGGACGAACACCACGCCGGCAGCGAGCCCGGCGGCCGTGACCGTGGCATACGACCCCAGCACGCCCGTGCCGGCCATTCCGACGAAGGAGCCACAGTAGACTGGCACCCCGTACTCCGGCAGGACCAGCCCCGCGACGAGGCCGAGCAGTGCCGATGCCACCACGACGCCGAGACCGGCCTCGACCGCGAGCCAGCGGGTCACCGGTGCCCCGGCAGCGACGGCCAGCGCGTTCGCCGCGTCCTCTGGGCCCGGTGTGACCCGGTCGCCGGTGAGCCCCCTCCGGGTTTCCCGGACAGCGAGGTACGCCACCGACGAGAGCACGGCGACGGCCGGGACCACGGAGACGACCGACGGGGTCCCGGCGGTCGGTGCTGTCACCGCGTAGACACCGGTGACGCCCATCGCGACGGCCGCAGCCGACAACAAGCCTGCACCGGCAGTGCGAGCGACGGTCCACACGGGACTGTCTGCGAGTTTCCCGCCGAACTAGTTCCCGCCGCCGTTGTTGGGGCTTTCACGGGCTCGCGGGTCAGCCGCGGGTCGCTGCCAGCTCCCACCGGAGGGCGTAGAGCCAGGCGCCGACCCCGAGCGCGCCCGGGACGAGGCGGACGCCGCCGTCGACGAGCAGGAACCCGACCGTCCCGACCACGCAGACCCCGACCGCCGCGACGGCTGTCCACCGGGACGCCTCTGGGTGTGAGCGCCCGGGCTCGAGCAGGTCGGCAGTCTCCACGGCCCCCCAGGCGACCATCGCGACTGCGAGGCCGGGACCCGCCGACACCTGGTCGAACGGCCAGCCAGCACCGGCCGCGGCTATCAGCCAGCCGACACCCACGACAGCCGCTAGCCCGCCAGCGACCGTCCCGAGCAGCTGCTCGCCGCGCGTGTGGTCCAGCAGCGACACCACCGCCCCCGCGAGCACCGCAGCGGCCACGAGGGCGTCCGCGCCGACGCCCCCCACCGGGAACGCGACGACGAGCGGGTCACCGCCGACCCTGAGGTACGGCAGCGGAACGGAGGCGACAGCGAGCGCCGCGCCGACCCCCGCGACTGCCTGCTCGCGGCCGGGTCTGCCCATCAGCGTCCCCGGCCTGGCCCTGGCGGTGTCACTCGTCTACACCTGCCCGCAGGGTCCACTTCGACTCCACGTCGCGGTTGGCGAGGACGACGGTGTCACCATCTACCTCGAACCGACTCTTCCGGAGCCCGATACTCGTGACGGTCCCGGTGACAGAGCCGGTCGTGACGGTGTCGCCGGGGTTGAAGTCGGGGTCCCGGAGCAGGTAGACCCCGGCGACGGTGTCGGCGATCATGTTCGAGAGGGCGTAGGAGACACCCAGTGCGACGAACCCGGCAGAGGTCCCCAGACTCGCGGCGATGCTGCCCAGACCGACGATGTCGAGCAGCGCGAGCGCCGCCCCGAACCACAGAAAGACGCTGACGACGAGGACACCGAAGTCGACGATGAGCTGCTGGTCGGTCGGATAGGTTCGCTCCAACACTGCCCGGACGAGCCGCTGGACCACCTGGATCACCACGTAGGCCAGCGCGAGGAAGATGACTCCGGAGATGACTTCCGGCAGGGAGTCGATGATGCCGTTGACGAGCTCTGTACCGGCTTCGCGGGCCAGGGTTACACCGTCGGATACCATCGTTCCTGTCTCGCGGGGGACGGACAAAACGGTGGGGGGTCGGGTGAGCCGGTGACCGACCCGCCCGTCAGGGGTCGAACTGCCACTCCTCGCCGTCCTCGTCCCACTCGCCCTCGGCACGGTAGTAGACGAAGATGGCGGCCATCGCCAGCGCACAGGCCAGTTCGACGAAGCCGATTGCGAGGACGAACCCGATCCCCTCCACCCCGACTGCCTCGCCTACGGACGGCGGAATAAAGAAGGCGAGCATGGCGACGGTGGCCAGCACAAGGAGCGCCACCCAGGCGTGTGTCGGGAGGAAATCGCGAAGCCCAGCCATCGCTTTGGCGACGCTCAGCCTCCCTGCTCCGGGTCGGCCGCGAGCGCGCCAAAGCCCGCGAGCCGGTACGCCCGCGAGTCGCTGCAGCCCTCGACCTCTGCGGCCAGGTCCCCGATTGCACAGTCGTATCGGTGCTGGAAGGAGTCGTATGCCCCGACCGCCGCTACCGCCTCGAGGATGGTGTCGGCGCTCACTTCTTCGCCGTACTCCTCACAGAACGCCGCCGCCCGCCCGGCGGCCGTTCGTGCCACGGACTCGTCGGCCTCGAACTCCGAGACGAACCGCTCGCGGGTCCGCTCCTGTGTCCCGGTATCGTCTTCACTCATGACCGTCTGTTCGGGCGCATTTCACCTGGGCTTTTTGGGTCCGCTGGAGTGGTGTGCGACGATAGCGTAGAACGGGTCGGACCCGGGTCCCGGCCGCTCGCAAACCGTCTCGACGGACTCGAACCCGCCCGCTGCCGCGACGTACTCGCGGACGAGGGCCGCCCGCTCGTCCATCGAGCGCGTCCGCCAGGCCCTGACTGCCTTCGTCGGGAACATCCGGTTCGAGAAGCTCACTACCAGTACCCCATCCGGGGCGAGGACGCGCCGGAATGCGGAAAACACTGCCGCCGGGTACTGGAGGTACTGGACGGAGACGGCACAGAGCACGGCGTCGAACGCGCCGTCGGACAGCGGCAGGGACTGGTCGGTGTTGAAATCCTGAACGAACCACTCGTCGAGACTGTCGTTCGCCGCCAGTTCCGCCCGGTTGAGGCCGTGCCCGACGACCCGCTCGAACTCCTCGTCGGGGAGGTGAGAGACGTAGCTGCCCATGGCGTCGAAAACCCGGTCGCCCGGCGACAGCAGGTCCGCGTACAGCGCGGTCAGCCGGTCGATGAAGGCGTCGTCGACGTGGGTGACAAAGCGGGGTTGGTCGTAGAAAGCCGGGTCCGGGCTGGTGTCGAGCTTCTCGCGGTCGGTCTCGGAGAGCACGCCCATGCGCGTCCCAGGGTCCGGAGCTGATTGAAGCCTGCGCCGGACTGGTGGCAGAGGCCCGGGGACCTTCGGGGGACGCCCGGGAGCCGGGGATGGGGGGTCCAGGCGGTCAGGAGTGTTCGGGCGGGTCCACCAGCACGCCGGGGTTCATCACGTCCGCCGGGTCGAGCACCCCCTTGATGGCCTGCAGGGTCTCCCCGTAGTTGTCGGGGATCTGCTCGGCGTACCACTCCTTGTGGTCCCGGCCGACGGCGTGGTGGTGGGTCGGCGTCAGGTCGTACTCCATCACCGTGTCGAGGCCGGCCCGCTTGACCGACCGCCACTGCTCGATCCGGCGGTCCGGGTCGCGGTCGGCCGGGCCCATGAACGTGTAGTAGGGGGCGGGCCCGTCCGGGTAGACGTGAGTAAAGCGGGTAGAGACGTGGCCCATCCCGCACTCTTCCTCGACGGCCTCGGTCATCGACCCGAGCATCGCCTCGTGAAAGTCGGGGAAGGCGTCCCAGGTGACCGCCGTCTCGACGGTCCCACGGACGACAGCGAGCGGGATGTTCGCGCTCGGGGCGCCGCCCATCTGGAAGGCTGCGCCCCACCGCGCCACGTCCGAGTCGTCCGGGCGCTGGCTGCCAAAGCCCGGCCCGTAGTGGTCCGGCCCGTCCGGACACTCCCCGCCGACTTCCCGGCAGATCTCGAGCGCGCGGTCGAGGGGACCGTCGGTCGGCTGGTCGGCGGACTCGAAGCCCAGTATCACCATCTCGCGCTCGATGTCCGAGAGGCCGTACATGCTGGTCTCGACGCGGTCGTGCAGGCGGCAGTTTGCGGGTGCGAGCCCGGCCTGGACGACCCGGCGGATCCCCTCCGCCGCCTCGGGGACGCCGCCGAAGTAGACCGCGGCGTCGGACCGGTAGGTGGGCCGGGGCTGGACCTGCATCCAGGCCTCCGTCACGACCCCCAGCGTCCCCTCGGAGCCACAGACCAGCCGGTCGGCGTCCGGGCCGGCGCCGTGGGCGGGCAGCCGCTGGGTCTCGAAGACGCCCGCGGGCGCCACCATCCGGACGTTCTCGACGAGTTCGTCGATGTGGGTGTACCGGGTGGCGTAGTGCCCGCCGGAGCGGGTGGCGATCCACCCGCCGAGCCCCGACAGCGGGTACGACTGGGGGTAGTGGCGCAGGTGGAGGTCGTGTTCGCCGAGCTGGTCGTTCAGGTCCGGCCCGAGCGCGCCGCCCTGGATCCGGGCGGCCCGGGACTGCTCGTCGACCTCGAGTACCTGGTCCAGCGCCCGGAGATTCAGCGCCAGCGTCCCGTCGTAGGCGGCTCGGAGGTCGCCCTCCGGGGGTCCGCTCCCGCCGACCACGCCCGTCCCACCGGTGACGGGGGTGACTGCGACGTCCGCCTCCGAAGCCCAGGCCAGGGTCTCTGCGACCTCGTCTTCGGTCCGCGGCCGGGCGACCAGGTCCGGCGCGGGCGAGAAGTCACCGTGGAAGGCGCGGATGTTCTCGGGCTCGGCCATCCCGTAGGTGTGGCGCATCCGCGGGCCACGGTCGGCGGTGCAGAACGCCGTCAGCCGGTCGGGGACCGCAACGCTCGGCTCGGGAACCGTCGCCTCCTCCGGCGGGACGGGCTCGAGCACGGGGAGGTCCGGAAAGCCGAGCTCCTCCTCCATGAACGCCTTCTGGTCGCGGAGCGTGTCGCCAGCGGGCATCTCCCCCTCGAAGCCCCATCCCCACCGGCTGCGGGTCTGTGCGCTCATCGTTCCGCCCCTGTCCGCGCGGTCGGTCGGCTCGCCCCGTCCTGTGTCGTGGTACCACGGTCCATGGGTCGGCTGTCGGCGGCGGCGGGAATAAAGGTATCCCGGCTCGCCGGCGACGTCTCCGACCGGACGGCTCCGTGCGGCCTCGGCGGGCAGCGCAGCGAGGTAACGCCGGCTGCCGGGGCCGGTCTACTCCCGTCTGAGTGCGTCGATGGGGTCGACCCGGGCGGCCCGCCAGGCGGGGTAGAGCCCGGCGAGGGCCCCAACGAGCAGGCCGACAGCGATGGCGACCCCGACCCACCCCAGGGGGACGGTCAGCCCGATGTCGGCGTACTCGGTGGCAGCCCACGCGCCCGCGAGTCCGACCGGGACGGCGACGAGCGCGCCGAGCGCGCCCAGCAGCGTCGCTTCGGTCAAAAAGAGCACGAGCACGTCGCGGTTGGTCCCGCCGACGGCCTTCATGATCCCGATCTCGCGGGTGCGCTCGGTGACGCTGACCAGCATGATGTTCGCAATGCCGATGGCGCCGACCAGCAGCGAGAGCACCGCCAGCCCGGTCACGAAGCGCGTCAGTCGGCCAACGAGGTCCTCGAGGCTGTCGGCGATATCCCCGCTGGTTCGTGCCGAGAGCTCGTAGCCAGAGGGCTGGAGCGCGGCGGCGTCAGCCTCCTCCAGATACTCGCGGACCGCGGCCTGCGTTGCGGTCAGGCTCCCCGGGTCGGTGACGACAGTCACCTGGAGGTAGGCTCGCTGGTTCACGCCCAGCGCGGGACTCTCGACCGCGGTATCGTAGAACGGTTCGGTCGGGAAGTAAACGCGGGCCTGCGAGACGAAGGACTGGAAGGGGAGTTCGGTGCCCGTGCTGTTGACGACGCCGACGACGGTCACGTTCGTCGCGTCGCCGCTCCGGCGGGTCACCCGCAACTCCTCGCCGACCGAGAGGTTCCGGTCGAAGACTGTCCGGGCGCGCTCGTTGATGACGACCTCCCTGGCCCCGGATTCGAAGGAGCGGCCCGCCAGAAAGGTCCCTCCCTCGAAGGCTGCCGGCGTGGTCGCCGTCACCTGCTGGCGGCCGACGGTGTCGTTCCCGTAGCGCAGTGCGCTCACCGGGAGGCTCCCCTGGGGGACCACTCTGACCGCGCCGTCGACCGCCCGGAGCTGGGAGACGTCGTGTTCGGTGAAGACGGGCCGGGGCGCGTCGGGCGGCCCACCGTCGTCTGCCGGCGTCGAGAGCAGGTAGATGTTGTTGGCGCTCGAGTCCTCCACCTCGCCGACGATGTCGGCTCGCAGGCTCGCACCGATAGTCACGAAGGTGACCACTGCCGCGATGCCGACCACGACCCCCAGAACGGTCAGTACCGAGCGGAGTCTGTGCGAGCGCAGCGACCGGACGGCGATGTTGAGTGTCTCTCGTGGGTCCATCTCAGCTCTCCCCGTTGGCGGTCCGGTCGCCGCCGTCGAGGTCCTCGATGTGCTCGACGACGCCGTCCCGGACGTGGACAACCCGGTCGGCGTGTTCCGCGATGCGTCGCTCGTGGGTCACCAGCAACACCGTGTTCCCCGCGGCGTGGAGGTCGTCGAGCAGCCCCATCACCTGCGCGCCGGTGTCGGTGTCGACGTTGCCCGTAGGTTCGTCGGCGAGCAACACGGCGGGGTCGGGCGCGAGCGCCCGGGCGATGGCGACCCGCTGGCGCTGCCCGCCACTGAGTTCGGTCGGCCGGTGGTTCAGCCGGTCGCCCAGCCCGACGTCGACCAGCAGTTCCTCGGCGCGAGCGCGCCGTTCGTTGCGGTCCCACCCCTGGAAGACCAGCGGGAGAGCGACGTTCTCGACGGCCGTCAGCCGGGGCAGGAGGTTGAACGTCTGGAAGACGAAGCCGACCTCGCCGCCCCGGACCGCGGCCCGCTCGCGCTCCGAGAGCGCGCCGAGTTCGCGCCCGCCGACGGTCACCGACCC
>CAZOWU010000036.1:0-13653 GCA_964583735.1 uncultured Halobacteriales archaeon
CCCGGGAGAACATGGGGCGGTACTTCGGCCGGATGTACCAGGCCCGGTATCTGGCGGGTGTGGCCGCCGGGATGGTCACCGAGGCGGACACGCTCGGCTACGTCGCCGCCTTCCCTATCCCCGAGGTGGTCCGGGGGATCAACGCCTTCACACTCGGGGCCGCGAGTGTCAACGAGGGCGTGAGCACGAAGGTGCGCTGGACCAACGACTGGTACGACCCCACTGTCGAGCAGGAAGCCGCCGAGTCGCTCATCGAGCAGGGCGTCGACGTGATGGCCCAGCACCAGGACTCCCCGGCCGCGGTGCGGGCCGCCTCCGACGCGGACATCTGGGCGACCGGCTACGACGCCCCAATGGAGGAGTTCGCCGGCGACAACTACCTCACCTCGCCCATCTGGGACTGGGAAGTGTTCTACACGCCCACCCTGGAGGCCGTCCGCAACGGCGAGTGGACCTCCGACTTCTACTACGGGGGGCTCGACAGCGGCATCGTCGCGCTCGACGAGTGGGGTGAGCAAGTCTCCGACGACATTATCGCGGAGGTCGAGAGCCAGCAGTCGGGGCTCCAGAGTGGTGACCTCGACGTCTGGGAGGACTCGAAGTTCGCCGACGAGTCGGAGCAGTTCCGCTTCCAGGAGATGGGCAGCTACGTCGAGTCCGTCGAGGGCTCCGTACCGAGCTGAGGCGCGCTGGCGGCGGAGCGAGCCACTGATGACCGCCCTCCGCCAGCTCTTTGAGCGCCGACGCGAACACCCAGCCATGCACCGCCTGCGCGAGTCCGTCTTCGAGGCACCGATCGTCGACAAGGACGGCTACGCCTACCTCGTCCACCCGCTCTCGAACTGCGTGCCCGCGCTGGACCCAGCCCTGCTCCGCGAGACAGTCGTCCGGATCACTCGTCTCGCCCAGCTCGAGGATGTCGATAAGATCGTCACCCCGGAGGCGATGGGGATCCATATCTCCACCGCAGTCTCGCTGCTGACCGACCTCCCGCTCGTCGTCGTGCGAAAGCGGGAGTACGGCCTCGATGGAGAGGTCGCGCTCTCGAAGTCGACGGGTTACTCCGAGGGCGAGATGTACATCAACGACGTCGAGCCCGGCGACCGGGTGCTCCTGCTCGACGACCTCATCTCCACCGGCGGGACGATGCGTGCTATCGTCGAGGCACTCGACGGGATCGGCGCTGACATCGTGGACATCGTCGTCGCCATCCGCAAGGTCGGCGGCGAGGACGCGCTCTCCGGCATCGACCACCCAGTCAAGACGCTGGTCGACATCCGCGTCGACCACGACGGCGTCGAGGTCGTCGACGAGATGACCACGACCGGCCCCGCCGCCGACTGAATCCAGTCGCTGTCTCCCGTTCGTCACTGCCGAGTCGTCATAGTGATTGTTGTCCCGATGTCCCGGCGATTGCCCGCATCGGGGTCGGCACGCGCCGGGAACAGACGACAACAATCACTATCAGTCCCCGCGGCTCTCGCTGCGGTACTCCCACACCTCCGCACAGCCGCACCCGTCGGCCACGCCTGTGAGGTGTACCCGGCCCGAGTCCTCCGCCGTCGACCGTTCGACCTCCCCCGTCGCCTGCCGCTCGTCTGCCTGGTTCATCGTCGTGACTGGAGGTTCCCTACCTGTACAACGGTTGCCCGGGACGCCGACACACGGGAGAGGGTGACGCGCGCAACTCCGACACCGCCGGGGCGGACCGGGGCCAGGATTCAAACCCGAAGCCGGGACCATCGGGCGTGTGAGGTTCGTACTGGGGCGTCGGGACGACGGCGATGGCGGCGGACCGACCGCGGCGCTCGGCCACTACCTCGCGCGGGACGGGAGCCGCGGGGCACGGGTCCGGGTCGATATCGACGGGCCACACGCGGCCCTGGTCGTCGGCAAGCGCGGGACTGGCAAGTCCTACACAGCGGGTGTCCTGGCGGAGGCACTGTCCAACGCGGCCGGTGTCACGCCAGTCGTCGTCGACCCGATGGGCGTCTTCGGCGGGCTGGCCAACTGCGGCGCGACTGTGGTCGAGGCGCCAGCCGTCGCCGCCGGGGCACTGTCCCCGCGGGCGTGGTGTGACCTGCTCTCGCTGTCCCCCGAGGGGGCGGTCGGCGGGCTGGTCTGGGGGGCGGCCACGGCCGCGGACACGCTCGCCGGGATGTGCGAGGCCGTCGACGCCGCGGAGGCGCCGGCGAGTGACCGACGTGCCGCGGCGAACCACCTTCGGCTCGCGGAGTCGTGGGACGTCTTCGACCCGGAGGGGCTGGACGCTGGCGGACTGACCGCGCCGGCGGGGACGGTGCTCGACGTCTCCGGGCTCGCAGCCGCGCCGATGAACGCGGTCGTCCGGGCAGCCGCGGACGCGCTCTACCGGGCTCGGGTGGAGGGGGCGCTCGGGCGGCTGCCGTGGCTGCTGGTCGACGAGGCACACGCCCTCTTTGGAGGCGTAGCTGGCTCCGGTCTGGAGCGGCTACTCACTCGTGGCCGGGCGCCGGGGGTCAGCCTCGTCGCCGCTACTCAGCGCCCGAGCGCGCTCCCGGCCGTCGCGGTCTCGCAGTCGGACCTGCTCGTCGCCCACCGGCTCACCTCCGGAGCGGACATCGAGGCGCTCCAACAGACCCGCCCCACGTACCTTGACGACCTCGGCGACCGGCTCCCCGACGGCACCGGCGAGGCGCTGGTCGTCGACGAGGCGACCGAGACCGCACACACTGTCGCCGTCCGGGAGCGCCGGACGGCACACGGTGGGGACAGTCCCAGCGCGAGCGCCCTGACGGAGGAGGTGAGCTAGCGGGCTACCAGCCTTCAGCCCCGACCGCGCCGTCTCCGGTCCGCCACGCTGCGCGCCGGCGGTGGGCAGCAGCGACCGCCGCCGGGTCGAACGCGCCGTCCTCGCCGACAACCGTCACGGCGTCGGCCGGTGTCACGTCGAACGTCGGGTTCCGGACTGCGAAGTCCGGCGCCCTGTCACTCTCCCGGCTCTCGTAGATTTCCCCGGGGTCCCGGAGTTCAAGATCCAGCGCCCTGTCCCGGCGAACCTTGTCGACCGACGCCGCCACCACGACGTCGACTCCTTTGTGGGCTGCCGAGAGGGCCGCGCCGCGGGTGCCGGCCTTGTTGACGACGCGGCCGTCCGGGAGGACCGCGTCGGCACCGACAAGCAGGGTGTCGGCCCCCCACTCGACGAGCTGGTGGGGAAAAGCAGCGTCGGTCGTCAGCGTCACTGCCGTGTCGAGCGTCGCCGCGGCCGCCTCGGCGACTCCGACCCCTTCCCCACCAGGCCGGGACTCGGCGACCAGCACCGCCTCGGGCGCCGCGCGGGCGAGGGCCTCCCGGACCGTCCCGGACCGCGAGAGCGTCGCGACCCGGTCGCCGACACGCTCGGCTGCGCTCGCAGCCGCCCGCTCGTCGGCCCGGAGCGCCCGCTCGATCCCTGTCGCCACCGCCATCTCCAGGGCCGCCGGCGTTCGCTCGTCCGCCTCGTTGACCGCGCGGTCGACCCGGTTGGCGACGACCGGCATCGCGGGTCGCGCCGTTGTGAGGTTCCGGGCGAGGTCGACCAGCCGCGACCAGCCGGCGTCCGCGAGTGCCGCCTCGTCCCGGAGCACTTCGAGGGCCCGCACCGAGAGGTGGGCTGCACCGTGGTCGGTGTCGCTGGCGAGCGTCTCCACGCGCGGCCGGACCCGGTCGTAGGACTCCCACAGGTCCGCGACGGTCTCCCGCCGGAGGATGGCGGTCGGCGGGGCCCACTCGTGGGCCTCGGTCTCCCAGTTGGGCTCGACTGCGCGGGTCGGGCAGTCGAACAGGTAGGGGTGGACGAGCCACTCCCCCTCCTCGTCGCGGACCTCGAAGGGGTCGCCCGCCCGGACGAACGCGAAGTCGGCGGGGTCGAGTCCCGTCTTCTCGCGGACCGACTGCCGGGCCGCCGCGTCCGGGTCGCCCTCGGCGTGGCCCGCGACCGCCCCCCACAGCCCCTGGTAGGCCCCCACAGCCTCGCTCCGGCGAAACAGCAACACTGCCGCGTCGTTGCGCAGAAAGCAGGTCACGACCGCTGTCGCCATGCCCGCTGTTCGTCGCCGACCCACTCAAACCTTGCCGGCGCCGCGGTGGGCTTTTGTCGGCCGCCCGCCACCTCCCGGCATGGAACTGTCGATCATCAGCGACACGCACATCCCCTCCCGCGCCTCCGCCATCCCCGAAGACTTCCGGGACCGGATCCGGCGGGCCGACCGCGTCGTCCACGCGGGCGACTTCGACAGCTCGGCGGCGCTCGCGGACGTGCAGACCCTGGCGGCCGACCTGACGGCCGTGGCCGGCAACACCGACCCCGACATCGGCCTGCCACGGACGACAACCCTCGAGGTCGACGACGTCACGCTGGCGGTCACCCACGGTGCCGGCTCGCCGCGGGGATACGAGGGACGTCTAGCGGCGGCCGGCCGGAAGGCCGGGGCCGACGTCGTGGTCGGCGGCCACACCCACGAGCACTTAGATACGACCCGTGACGGACTGCGGCTGCTCAACCCCGGCAGCGCCACCGGTGCCTGGCCGGCCGACCTCGCGACAATGCTGACCGCCCGACCCGCTAGCGACGGCCTCGAGGTCCAGCGCTACGAGTCGTGGTAGTGGCGGCCGACCGGTCCGGCGCGCGCCTGGCGAGGCGGGCTTCTGTCCGACACCCGCCTCTCTCAGGTATGGAAGACGTTCTCTTCGAATCCGAGAGCAAGCAGACCCGGGCGGAGATCGCCGACTACCTCCGGCAGGTCGCCGACAGCCTGGTGGCCGGCGACGACATTACGCTGCGGGCCGGCGACCAGTCGGTCACCCTCACACCGCCCCCGACCGCCGAGTTCGAGGTGAAGGCCGAGCGCGAACACGCCGGCGACGGCACGCCGGGCGAACTCAGCGTCGAATTCGAAGTCGAGTGGGACGAGGACAGCGAGGGCGACAGCGGCGGCGACCTGACGGTCGAGTAGCCGGACGCGCGCCGTCGGAGTCGTTCACTGCAGCGCGTCCCACAGCGCCGCGAGCGTCCGCTCGTCCCGGGCGAACACGGCGAGTGGACCCTCCCTCCGTCGGTGGCAGCCGGCTTCGCCGGCCAGCAACTCGCCGGCGACCTGCTCGCGCTCGTCGGGGTGGAAGGTGACGTAGCCGTCGACGTGCCCCCGCGCTAGCAGCCCCCAGTAGACGACCGGTGCCCACGTCTCGACGACGCGCTTGCAGACCCCCCTGACCGCCCGGACCTGCTCGCGGTGGCGGTCGGCGAGCGCGTCGTCGGCGAGCACTGGGGCGCCGATGACCGACGCGATGGTGGCGTGGGCAGGCGGGACGGCGTCGCCGTCCTCGACGGTCACCGGCCGGCCGTTGCAGGTGACGCCGCCGTCCCGGCGGGCGAGGTAGGTGTCCTCGAGGACGGGGATGGTCACCGCCGTGACGACCGGTTCGTCCTCGTTTAGGAGCGTGACTGCGACGCCGAAAGTCGGGACGCCGGCGGCGAAGTTGTTCGTCCCGTCGAGGGCGTCGACCACCCAGCAGTACTCGTCTCCGCACTCGCCGTTGCCCTCGTGGCGGCCGGACTCCTCGGCCCGGACCGCGTGGCCGGGGTAGGCCTCCTGCAGGACCGCCAGGATCCGCTTCTCCGCACCGCAGTCGGCCGCCGTTTTCACGTCGCCCGCCCCGTACTCGGCGTCGAGCGCCCCGTCCGCGAACCGCTCGGAGAGGTACGCGCCTGCGTCGGTCGCGGCTGCGCGGGCGACCGCAGCGAACGCCTCGTGGTCGTCCCGTCCGCTCCTGCACGTCGAGCTGTCGTCCATATCTGGGTCCGTGGGACGCTCCGTCGAGTGGGTTTCGGTCCGCGGGCGACCGGCGGCGAGCCGCGGAGAACGGGCGAGGAGCGGCGGACCGCGGACGGCGGGCTTTTTGTTCCCCGCACGAACAGCCGGTATGGATGTCTTCGCCGTCGAGGGGCTGCCGGAGGTCCGGCCGGGGGACGACCTCGCCGCGATGGTCGCCGAGCGGGTCGACCTGCAGCCCGACGACGTGGTCTGTGTCGCGAGCACGGTCGTCTCGAAGGCCGAGGGGCGGACCGCCGACCTCGAGGAGTACGAGGCCGGCGAGCGGGCGCGGGCCATCGCACGTCGCGCCGCCGAAGAGGCCGACGAGGACAAAGACCCACGCTTCGCGCAGGCGGTCATCGAGGGGAGCGAGGAACTGCTGATGGACCGGCCGATCATGCTCGCGGTCACGCCCTTTGGCCACATCACGGTCAACGCGGGGGTCGACCGCTCGAACGTGCCCGGGGCCGACCTCCTCTTGCTCCCGGAGGACCCTACGGCGAGCGCCGAGCGGCTCCGGGAGGGACTGGGGGCGCGCGTGGTCGTCACCGACACCTCCGGGCGGCCGTTCCGGTACGGCCAGCGCGGAGTCGCGCTCGGGTGGGCCGGGCTCCCCGCCGCCCGGGACTGGCGCGGCGAGCGCGACCGGGACGGCCGCGAGATGGAGGCGACTGTCCAGGCTGTCGTGGACGAACTCGCCGGCGCGGCCAACCTCGTCACCGGTGAGGGCAACGGCGGGACGCCCGTCGCTGTCGTCCGCGGCTTCGACTTCGGCGACCACGCCGGCGACGACGACCTCTTTCGAACACCTGACGACGACCTGATACGTCCCGCGCTTCTCGAATACTATTCTGAATGATACTTCGACCGGCTACGCGCTTCGCGAACTATTGACATGGAGCAGTAGAGACCGCCCTCGGTCGCCTTCGTCCGGATCAAACGTGTTGCGTGATTGGCCGAAAATTACTTACATGCGATATCTGTATAGGAGTCCGTTATGTCAGGATCCGATAACCCAGACGGCGACAGGGCGCCGGGAGAGCAGCGGCAACCACGGGGTGAGCACGACCGGTCCCGGAGTGACACCGGGAACCGGGGGCAGCCCCAGCCCCAGGGGAGTCAGTCCCAGCCCCAGGGACAGGGCAGTTATCGTAACCAGCCCCAACAGGGGTACCAGCAGGGTGGACAGTACCGGTACCAGCAGGGTGGGTCGGCGCTTGGCCCGGAGTTCGCGAAGTTCGGGAAGTTCGCGCTCGGCGTCCACCTGACCTACGGGCTGGGGACTGCACTCACCATCTTCCTGTTTTTGAGCCTGGCGCCGCAGTCGGCGACCCAGTCGCTGCCCTTGGGCGGTGCCGGAGCCGGGAACGCCACGCTGTTCGCGTCGGTGCTGTTCGCGTTCGTGCTCGGCATCTTCCTCAGCGCACTCCCGGTGATCGGCGTGGGCGTGTTCGTCGGCTGGACCGCAAGCGGGTCGGGCTCGCCGGCACTGGTTTCGGCGGCCGTCAACGTCGGCGCGCTCGTGGTGACGATGCTCGTACTGTTCGTGCTGGCGCTGGTCTTTGCGCCGTCGGGCGGTGGCGGCGACGCCGGACAGCTCATCGGTCCGGTGGTCGGCGTCGCCATCGCCACGGGCATCGTCGGTGGCGCGGCCGGCTTTCTCGGTGACCGCGCCGGGGCCCGGTAGCCGCGCGACGCTGCCGGCGTGTCGACGTGGGCGAGCCGCTCGCGGCTTGCGCCGCCGCGGCGCGGACAGAACCCTCATACCCGTGCCAGCCCACACTCCGGTAACTGATGGACGCCGTTGAACTCACGCCCGAACATCCCGTCTCTCAGCTTGGCGAGTGGGCAGAGACCGCCGAGCGGGAGGGCTTTGACACCGCCTTCGTCAGCCACCACTACAACAACCGCGACGAGTTCGTCGCGCTCGCGGAGCTGGCCCGCGCGACCGAACAGCTCCAGCTGGGACCCGGGATCGTCAATCCCGCCGAGACCCACCCGGTGACGCTGGCTTCCCGAATGGCCACCCTGGACGAACTCGCGGGCGGCCGCGGCGTGTTCGGCGTCGGCCCCGGCGACGCCGCGACCCTCTCGAATCTCGGACTCGACCCCGAGCGCCCGCTCCGGCTGGTGCTCGAGACGATGCAGGTCGCCCGGAGACTCTGGAACGGCGAGCGGGTCGACCACGACGGCACCTTCGAGGCGGTCGACGCCGGGCTGAACTACGAGGCGGGCTCGGTCCCCGTCTACGTCGGCGCCCAGGGGCCACACATGACCCGGATGGCCGCCAAGTACGCCGACGGCGTCCTCTACAACGGCTCACACCCCCGCGACATCGCGTGGGCGGCCGAGCGGGTCGCGGAAGGACTCGAGGAGCGGCCCGACGACCGGGGCGACTTCGACTTCGCGGCCTACGCGAGCGTCAGCGTCGCCGACACCGAGGCGGCGGCCCGCGAGGCGGCCCGCCCGCCCGTTGCGTTTATTGCCGGCAGCGCACCCGAGCCAGTCCTGGACCGCCACGGACTGGACCCCGACCGGGCGGCGACCATCGGCGAGCACATCGCTGCCGGGGAGTTCACGGAAGCCTTTGGAACGGCGAGCGAGGGGATGATAGACGCCTTCTCCGTCGCGGGCACGCCCGAGACGGTCGCCGAGCGGTTCGCGGCCCTGCTGGAGACGGCCGACAGTCTCGTCGTCGGGTCGCCGCTGGGACCGGACCCGGGCGAGGCTATCGGGTTGGCTCGCGAGGCTCTGCGTCTGGCCCGCCGGTGAGGACGTTGACGGCCGCACCGAGGGTGAGCACGCCGAAGTAGCCGGCCGACACGAGCACGAACAGCGCGCCGAATGCGATGAGGAGTGCCGACAGCGGGTCGTGGGTTGCGACGGTAGCGAACTCGCCGGGCATGTCGAGGACGCTCTGAATGAGTTCCGTGACCAAGCTCATACGTGCTGCTTGCGGCCGGGGTCACTTGGCGTTGTCTCTCTGCTCCGACCGGCGCCGTCACCGCTAAGAGCGTCCAGCCTCCTTGTCCGGGTATGGAGAACCGCTCGCTGGACGACTTTCTCGACGGCGAGGAGTCGCCATCGGAATCGGCCGAGCCGGCGGAGGCGGTCGACCCGGAAGGCGCCGAGCCGGCAGCGAGTACCTACGCGTCCGGGACAGGGGAGTGTGCGGCCTGTGGTGAGTCCGCCCGGGAGCGCTGGCGCGGCGAGGTGGGGCTGGTCTGTCCCGCGTGCAAGGAGTGGTGAGGCGGTCGGCGGCCGACCAGTCCAGCAGGGTGTCTGCGACGGCCGCACACAGGCAGCATCCTTACTAACCCAGGCGCCCAACGATGCATACCACTCTCCCGTGCGAGCGGCCGGCGGCGGCCGCCACCGACCCGGGCGCTCGCCACGGTCGCACACCTATGACAGACACCGACACGGACACGGAGCACGACGCCGAGCAGGGAGGCAGCCCGGGACCGACAGCCGGCCGGGGGCTTGAGGAGGCGAGCGCGGTCGTCGCTGATGTCGTCGAGAACGTCGAGCGCGTCATCGTCGGCCACCACGACGAGGTCGAGCACATCATGTCGGGCCTGCTGGGCCGGGGGCACATCCTGCTGGAGGACGTCCCCGGCGTGGGGAAGACGATGCTGGCCCGCGCCGTCGCCGAATCCTTCGACGGGACGTTCAAGCGCGTCCAGTTCACCCCCGACCTGCTCCCCTCCGACGTCACCGGCGTCAACGTCTACAATCAGAAGACCAACGACTTCGAGTTCCGCCCGGGCCCCATCTTCGGGAACGTGGTCCTGGGCGACGAGATCAACCGCGCCCCGCCAAAGACCCAGAGCGCCCTCCTGGAAGCGATGGAGGAGGAACAGGTGACCGTCGACGGCGAGACCCACACGGTTCCCGACCCCTTCACCGTGATCGCGACACAGAACACCGTCGAGGGCGACCGCGCCTACGACCTCCCGCTGGCGGAGGTCGACCGCTTCATGAAGAAACTCCACCTCGGCTACCCAGCGGAAGACGAGGAGGTCGAACTGCTCGACCGCGTGGTCGGTCACCACCCCATCGAGGACCTGGGGGCGGTCACCACGCTCGCCGACCTGTCGGCAGCCCGGAAGACGGCCGCGAGTGTCACCGTCGCCTCGCAGGTCCGGGAGTACGCCACCCGACTGGCAGCCTACACCCGCGAGCACGCTGCCATCGGGGTCAGTCCCCGGGGCAGCATCGCGCTGTTGCGCGCCGCCCAGGGGCGCGCCGTGCTCGACAGCCGGGACTACGTCATCCCCGACGACGTGCAGACTGAAGCCGAGGTGGTACTGGCCCACCGGATACGCACCGACGCCGACCACACCGGCCGGGGGCTCGTCGCCGACGCGCTGGAACGGGTTCCCGTCGAGTAGCATGCGCCTGACACTCCGCGGGTGGGGCGTGGTCTGTGTCGTCGGCCTCGCCGCCCTCTTCGCCGCCCTCTCGGGTGCCCGCGCGCTCAACGCCGTCGCCGCCCCGCTGGTCGTCGCGCTCGGGGTCGGCGCCCTCCAGCTGTCCCGGGCCGGGATGCCGACAGTCTCCGTCGACCCGATACGGCCCGGCTTCCCCGACCAGGCCCGCCAGCTCCGGGTCCAGCTCGAGGGGCAGGCGCTGGCGAGAGTCCGGGTCCCGCTGCCCGACGGCCTGGCTGGCGAGGCCATCGACGTGACGGTCGATATGCCCTGTACCCTCGAGCGCACGGTCACGCTACAGGAGCGTGGCGTCTATCACTTCTCCAGGGTCGGAGTCGTCCAGCAGGGGCCGCTGGGTTTGGTGGCCCGCGGCGTCAAGGCCCCGGTCCCCGGTGAGGTGGTCGTCTACCCCCGCCGCTACACCGTCACGGGCGCGACGCTGGCCTCGCTGCTCTCCGAGGACGCGGTCGCCGAACGCCAGGAGTTCGACCGCCTCCGGGAGTACGTCCCCGGCGACCCGTTGCGCAACGTCCACTGGAAGTCCAGCGCCAAACGCGATGACTTCCTCGTCATGGAGTTCTCCTCGGGAAAGACCGACGAGACCGTCGAGGTCGTCGCCAGCGCCACGGCAGGCAACGCCGACGAGATGGCGAGTGCCGCCGCCACCGTCGCCGGCCTCGCGCTCGACGCGAACCGTCCGGTATCGGTGACCCTTCCCGACGACGAGATCCCGGCCGGACAGGGGGAGAGCCACCGGGAGAACGTCCTCCGGCTGCTCGCCGAGACCGGCGGCGGCTCTCTCTCGGACCACAGCCACGAGGAAGCCGACGTCTCGATACGGGCGACCAACCGCCGGACGACGGTCCGGGTTGGTGACCGGCGCCACGACTTCGCGGCGATCACCGCCGACCGGGTTGCCGAGGAGGTGACGCCCGCGTGAGCCGCGGCCCGGGACGGCGGCGGGAGCAAGCGTCAGCGGGGACGCGAGCCCCGTTGCTCGGCCGGGCTGCCAGCCGGCTGTGGTCCTCGCGGGCGCTGGCCCTCGCGGGGGTAGCCGGGCTGCTGTTCTCGTTTCTGAGCATCCTCTACGGTGTGGTGTCGGTGACCGGCGGCGGCGGGGCGTTTCTGGCACTTGTCGCGGGGACGGCGCTGGTGGCCGCGCCGGTCTCCCGGTGGCTGCGTGTCAGCACGGTCGCGTGGCTTGCCCTCTTCCTGCTCGCGGGCGGCCTCCTCGTCTACCTCCTCTCGCTGCCGGAGACGCCGACCCCGGGGCCGCTGGTCGCCAGCGTCCTCGAGCTGGTGACAGGACGGTCGGTCTACCGGATCAGACAGACCGAGCTGTGGGTGCTGGCAGTCACACCGGGGCCGGTCTTCCTGACCGTGTACCTCGCCCTCCGGGAGTGGTACGCCAGCGCCGTCGCCGCTGGCGGGCTCATGCTCGGCTTTCTCGTACTCACGGGCGACGCCGGGGGGACGGTCGCCCTGCTCGGGGTAATTTCCGGCGCCGCCGCCATCGGCTTTGGCGACTTCGCCCGCACGACAGCCGGGACCGCGGCCGGGGGCGAGAGCCAGCAGACCAGCCGGGCGGGCGGTGGCGAGGGCGTCGACCAGGGGCGGCGAACGCTGCTGATGGAGCTGGCGGGGATGGTGGTCGTCTCACAGACAGTCGATATCTTCCCGACGGGGGAAGCGACGCCGCTATCGCTGACCGGTGGCGGCGGGCGGACAGTCGAAGCGTCGCTTTTGACCGCCGATTCACGCCTCGAGGTGCTCGGTTCGATCAGCCTCTCCCCGGAGGTCCGCTTTACTGTCCAGACGCCGGTCACGACCTACTGGCGGGTTGGCAGCTACGACTTCTATACCGGTGACGGGTGGGTCAGAAGCGGCGACAACCGGCCGTACTCGGGCCGGCTCTCCTCACCACCGGGGCCGACAGCGACCGTCACCCAGGAGTACACCGTCGAGTCGGAGATGTCGGTGATGCCCGCAGCCTGGCGGCCGGTCAGTGTGGACGATTCGACCGCACCGTTCACCCGTGTCACCGGGGCGGGCGGCCTCCAGCCGGCCTCGGCGTTCGGTGACGGCGACACCTACACCGTGACAAGCGAGGTCCCCCGCCCCGACGCGGCGCAGTTGGCGTCGGCCGGGACAGACTACCCCGCCCGGGTCGTCCAGCGCTACACCCAGTTGCCCGCGGATACGCCCGGCCGGGTCACCGAGCGAGCCACCCGGTTGACGGCAGAGGCGGAGAACCCTTACGAGACTGCCCGGACCATCGAGGCCTGGCTGGAGGAGAACAAGGAGTACTCGCTGGATGTCGACCGGCCCGAGGGGACCATCGCCGACAGTTTCCTCTTCGAGATGGACGAGGGCTACTGCACCTACTACGCGACGACGATGGTGACGATGCTGCGGACACAGGGAATCCCCGCCCGCTTCACCGTCGGCTACACGCCGGGCGAGGAGTCAGGCAGGAACCGGCGGGTGGTGCGGGGGTACGACTCTCACGCCTGGGCCGAAGTGTACTTCCCCGACACCGGCTGGGTCCGGTTCGACCCGACGCCGGCCAGCCCCCGCCGCGAGGCCGAACAACAGCGCCTCTCCCGGGCCCGGGCCAGCGAAGAAGAGAACGTCGACCCCGACCGGACCCCCGTCCCGACCACGGCGAACCCCGACGAGACGACCGACACCGGTGACGCGAACGCCTCGACGCCGACAGTCACCGTCGATGTCGACGTCGGTGACCTCCAGCCCGAGACGCAGGCAGAGGAGGGCGGCGGGGGCGGTGGATTCGAACTGCCAGACCCCCCCTCTCGGGAGGAGCTGTTGCTCGGGGTTGTGGTGGTCGCCGGAGCCGCCGCCGGCCTCAGACAGACTGGGCTATCCCGGCGGGTTTCGCTGTGGGCACGGAGTCAGTTCGGGGACGACGACGACCCCGAGACGGCTATCGAGCTGGCGTTCACCCGGGCCGAACTGCTGCTCGAGGAGGACAACCGAGCACGGGAACCGGGCGAGACGGTCCGGGCCTATCTCGAGGACATCGACGCCGGGTCGCGTGCGCGTGAACTCGCAGCCATCCGCGAACGCGCCCGCTATCGGGGTGAGGCGACCGAGGAGCTGGCCGCCGACGCCACGCAGCTCCTCGCAGCCATTCAGTACGCGCCGGAAAACCAGAGTAGCGAGGCTGCCGACGGGGATGGCGCGACGGACGGTGAGACGGCTGCGTCCGGGGACTGAGAGTCCCGACAGTGTTTAATAGGTCCGTTTCGTAGACTCGGCTGTAATGTCGGAAGTCTGCTCGACGTGCGGGCTACCCGAGGAGCTCTGCGTTTGCGAGGACGTCGCCAAGGACTCCCAAGAGATCACGATCCGCATCGACGAGCGCC
>CAZOWU010000037.1:0-13580 GCA_964583735.1 uncultured Halobacteriales archaeon
ACGTCGACGCCGAGTTCAAAGCCTCCCGGGGCTGTTCGATCAAGTGGAAACCCGGCAAGGAACCAGACTACACCGACTGAGGACACGTCGGGCGGGTCCCGGCACAGGGCAGCGGGCGAAACAGCGGTGTCACTCGGCGGTGAAATAACGGAATGAATGGTCGCGCGGTAACCGCCCGGACCCGGACTGGAGACGTTTTCCCCACGTCCGTTACGGCCCTTCCGGCGTCAGCCGGGTTCCCGCCGGCCGGTTTCCCGACCAGCGGTAGTTGGCCTTCGTCCGCCCCCTCCGGAAGGGACGGCGTCGGTGTGGTGCGGTTCTCCTTCGGACCGCCCCCCTTATGATTTCGGGGGCCGTTCCCAGTCCGCCGCCTCCCTCTCGGTCTTCGGCGGACCGTCCAGTTGGCCCAGGTTGCTTCCCGCGCAACTTGACTGTAAGGGCTGGTGGTTATTAATTCTTATTGAAATTTGCGTGTTATTACCAACCGCGGGAAACGTGCTGGCTGGCGAGGCAAGGTTTAGTCGGTCGGCGCCCAACACCGACCATGGATGTCGAGGCAGTCCTGGGACACGAGCAGCCGGTCGTCGGGATGGTCCACCTGCCAGCCCTGCCCGGCTCGCCGGGCTACGGGGGCGACCGGGCAGCCATCCGGCAGCGGGCGCGTGCCGACGCGGCTGCCCTCGCAGGTGGCGGGTGTGACGCGGTACTCGTCGAGAACTACGGAGACGCGCCGTACCAGCCAGCGTCGGTCCCGACCCACGTCGTCGCGGACCTCGCGGCGGTCGTCGAGGCCCTCACGGTCGAGGTCGGCCTGCCCCACGGGGTCAACGTGCTCAGAAACGACGCCGAGGCCGCGCTCTCGGTGGCGGCCGCCACCGGCGGGAGCTTCGTGCGTGTGAACGTCCACACCGGGACGCGCGCGACCGACCAGGGTCTACTCGAGGGGCGAGCCCACGAGACGCTCCGGCTCCGTGACCACCTCGACACAGACGTGGCCGTCCTCGCTGACGTGGCCGTCAAACACTCCGGGGCGGTCGCCGACCGCGACCTCGAACGGCTGGCTCGCGAGACGGTCGACCGGGGGCTGGCCGACGGGCTCGTCACCTCCGGACCGGCGACGGGCGAACCAGCCGACGACGACCAGCTCCGGGCGGTCCTCGATGGCCGGGATGACGCCACCCGGGAGGTGCCCGTCGTCGTCGGGAGCGGGGTCACGCCCGGGAACGCCGGGGCCCTGTCGGAGCGGGCTGACGGACTCATCGTCGGGACAGCCCTGAAACGCGACGGCGAAACCGCCGCGCCGGTCGAGCGCGAGCGGGTCCGGGCACTGCTCGGTGCACTCGGGCGCAATCGGTAAACCGCCAGCGCCCGCCACGCCGGGTATGCCACAGGTACTCCCCGAGGAGGTCACAGCCCTTGCCGAGGTGGTGGGTCCAGAGCCGGACGAACTAGTAGAGGAGATGGACGCCCGCGCCGACCGCGAGAGGTTCCCGACGGTCGGCCCCGCTGTTGGGGGGTGGCTGGCGCTGCTTGCCCGGGTCGCGAACGCCAGCCGGATTTTCGAGTTCGGCTCCGGCTTCGGCTACTCCGCGTACTGGTTCGCGCGGGAACTCCCCGACGACGGCGAGGTGGTCCTGACGGAGGTTGACTACGGTGAACTCGAGGACGCCCGGGCGTACTTCGAGCGCGCTGGCCTGGCTGACCGGGCCTGTTTCGAACACGGCGACGCCATCGACACTGTCGCGGACTACGAGGGTCCCTTCGACGTGGTGCTGATCGACAACGAGAAGTCACGGTACGTGGAGGCTTTCGAAGCAGTCCGGGGGAAAGTTCGGGAGGGTGGCCTGGTGCTCGCGGACAACGCCGTCACCGCCGGCCCCATGGACCGGACGGACGTGCTCGCCCTACTGCGCGGCGAGTCCGTCGATGCCAGCGACGCGAGCCGGGGGATCGCCGACTACCTCGAGCACGTCCGGGGAGCCGACAGCTTCGAGACGGGCCTCCTGCCGCTGGGGGAGGGGGTCGCCGTCTCCGTCAAGCGTGGATAGGCCGCCGAGCGTGGCTCTTCCACGTATTTTTATTCGCCGAGCCCTACCTGAATATATGGATCTTTTGGACGAAGCCATCGTGCCCGAGCACGCGCGGCCGGTCAAGCGCGAGGCCAGGGAATTCGCCGAGGAACGCATCGAACCCGTTGCGGAGGACCACTACGAGTCCGGGGAGTATCCCTGGGAGGTACTCGAGGCGGGGATGGAAGCAAATCTCGTCGCGCAGGACATCCCCGAGGAGTACGGCGGCCGCGGGCTGGACCTGCCACAGACGCTGGCGATGACCGAGGAACTCTACCGGGCCGACGCCGGCATCGCGCTCACGCTCCAGTTGGCGAGTTTCGGCGCCGAGGTCGTCTACGAGTTCGGCACCGAGCAACAGAAAGAGGAGTACATCCGACCCGTCGCCGAGAACGAGCAGGTCACGGGGCTCGCAGTCTCCGAGCCAGACACCGGGAGCGACTTAGCGGGAATGACGACCACCGCCGAGCGGGACGGCGACGAGTGGGTCCTCAACGGCGAGAAGTACTGGGTCGGCAACGCCGTCGAGGCCGACTGGCTGACGCTGTACGCCAAGACCGGCGGCGGGGACAACCGCTACGAGGACTACTCGATGTTCATCGTTCCCACCGACGCACCGGGGTACGACGCCGAGCACATCCCCGAGAAGATGTCCTTCCGCGCCTCCAAACAGGGGCACATCGTGCTCGACGACTGCCGGATCCCTGCTGAGAACTTGGTCGGCGAGGAGGGCCAGGGATTTTTCATGGTGACCGACTTCTTCAACCACGGCCGGGTCGCCGTGGCTGGGCACGGCCTCGGGCTGGCCGCAGCAGCCATCGAGGAGGCCGGCGCGTTCGTCCACGACCGAAAGGCGTGGGGCCAGTCGATCAGCGAGTTCCAGGCCGTCCAGCACGACCTCTCGGAGATGTGCATGGACTTCGAGTCCGCCCGGGCGCTGTCCTGGCGGGCCGCCGAGAACGTCCAGGGCGACAACAATCCCGGCTACTGGGCCGCACTCGCGAAGACTACTGCCACCGAAGCCGCCGTCGACTGCGCGGAGAGCGCGATGCAACTCCACGGTGGCCGGTCGGTGCTCAAGGAGAACAAGATCTCCCGGATTTACCGGGACGTCCGCGTCCCCGTGATCTACGAGGGCGCGAACAACATCCAGCGCGACCTGATTTACGGCCAGGCCGAGTGGTAGGCCGGCGGTCCCCGCTGGGTTGATACGGTTGCTCTCGTTCGGACGACGGGGGGGAGCTGAGTGATGCTATCCTCGGGTCTGCGCCCTATCGGAACCAGGCCACCTCTCGAATACCGGCAGGCGCGGGTCGACGGGGAGATGTGTGAGTCACCCCGGGATGGCGAGATTCTTCCCAGACGTACAGCCGGCAGTGTCAGTCACCTGCGTCCGTCCGTGGGAGTGCGATGACGGGCCGGTCCGCGTTCGTGACCAGTTTTAGCGAGAGGTCGCCGGAGAGAAACTGCATGATGCGGTTGCCGCCGCGGGAGCGGTAGGCGATGGCGCTGGCGTCGACCGCCTCGGCTGCCTCGAAGATGGCCGCCACGATGTCCCGGGCGTAGGCGGTGTGTTCGTCGGCGTCGGGGAACACCGTCCGGACCGCCGCGTAGGACTCCGCTGCCAGCTGTTCGGACTGTTCGACCGAGGTCTTGTCCGGGACGCCGCCGCCTTTCTCGACGACGTGCAACGCGGTCACCCGCTCCGGGTCGTACGGCTCGAGCCGGCGGGCCGTTTTCAGCGCGTCCCCCTCGTGTGCGACCGGAAGCAGGACGTGGTCGAGCACGGTCATCGTCTCACCCGCGTCCCGCGTCGGGCCACGCTCCCTGTCTGGTCCATATCCCGTCCTCAGCCGCGACAGAGATAACTATTCCGTTAAGAAAGTGTGTTCAGTAATATGCGCTCTCTATATTGCGTATTAGGCAAATTCACCCGATACTTTTTACGGGATACGGAATCAGAACGGGAGGAATAAAGTACCGTGGTCCTGTACAGGTAGTATGAGTTATCGACTGGACGAGATTGACCGGCGCATCGTCTACGCGCTGATGCGGGACGCGCGGAACACGTCCGCGCCGGCAATCGCCGACCAGGTCAACGTCTCCCCCGGGACGGTCCGGAACCGGATCGACCAGCTCGAGGACCACGGGGTCATCCGGAGTTACACCGCCGACATCGATTTCGAAGAGGCCGACGACCACCTGACGAACCTCTACGTCTGCACTGTCCCGGTCTCAGAGCGCAAGTCACTCGCGCGGGAGGCCAGCTCCGTCCCCGGCGTTATCAACGTCCGCGAGCTGATGACCGGCCGCGGGAGTCTGCACGTGCTGGCTGTCGGCGAGGACACGGGGGAGTTGCGACGGGTCGCGCGGATGCTCTCGGGGCTCGGTATCGAGGTGGAGGACGAGATGCTCGTCGAGGGCGAGACCCACACTCCCTACGCGGCGTTCGGTCCCGGCGAGGAAGTGCCCGCCAGCGAACCCACGGACGTAATAAGTCTCGCCGGCGACGCCAGCGTGGTGGACCTGACGGTCCAGCCCGATGCGCCCATCGTCGACCGCACCCTCGAGGAGGCCGTCCAGGAGGGGATCCTCGACGAAGAGTCGCTGGTCATCGCCATCGAGCGGGCCGACCGGGTCGTCACGCCCCGCGGGACGACGACGATACAGACCGACGACATCGTGACCGTCCTGTGTCGCGGCGGCGATACCGGCGGGGTCTCGGACGCGTTTGTCACCGACGACCTGTCCCTGGAACCATGAGGTGTGAACGGTGTGGCAACGATACACAGGTCAGCCGGTACGACGTGGATGGGTTCACCGGCTATCTCTGTGAGGAGTGCCGAGAAGCGTGGGACAGTATCCGGGCGTGAGCCGTAGCCGGACCGGCCGGTCTCGCCCGACCCCGCTGACTCGCGGAGTCTGCCGGCGGAGCCGGTCCGTGACTGCCGCCCCACGGACCGGTGAAACGGGTCGCAATCCATCACGATCGATACTCATACATTCCGTGACAAGAGTTTAGTCACGACGAGCCAAACGTTGACACACGGCACCCGACCGGGGCCGACACCGAGTTATGACTAACCAGACACTAATGTGGCGGATCGCCGGCGGGTCTGGCGACGGGATCGACTCGACGAGCCAGAACTTCGCGAAGGCACTGATGCGGTCGGGACTCGACGTCTTCACCCACCGGCACTATCCGTCGCGGATCAGAGGCGGTCACACCTACGTCGAAGTACGGGCATCCAGCGAGCCGGTCCGCTCGCGCGGGGACGGGTTCAACTTCCTGCTGGCGCTGGGCGATTCGTTCGCCCGCAGCCAGCAGGAGGGTGCCTACTACGGCAACGAGAAGGTCAAGCCGCTCGCCGAGAACCTCGAGGACCTCAACGAGGGCGGCGTCGTCCTCTACGACACCGGCTTCTTCGAGGAAGAGGACATCGCGGAGATCCGGCTGGAGGAACGCGCCGAGGCAAACGACTGGCACGTCTACCCGATGGACCTGCGCGGGCTCGCCCGCGAACACGGTCGCGAGGTCATGCGCAACACGGCGGGCGTGGGCGCGACGGCCGCGCTCGTCGGCAACGACACGAGCTACTTCGAGGAGCTGGTCAGGGAGGCGATGTCCGGCGAGGTGATGGAGGCGAACCTTACCATCCTCGAGGCAGCCTACGAGCAGGCCAGCGACTTCGAATTCACCCACGACCTGCGGGTTCCGGCGGGGAGTCAGGAGACGGACCAGGCGCTGATGAGCGGGAGCAACGCCATCGCCTACGCGGCGCTGGATTCGGGCTGTCGGTTCATCGCTGGCTACCCAATGACCCCCTGGACCGACGTGTTCACGATCATGTCTCAAAACCTCTCGGAGTTTGGCGGCGTCGCCGAGCAGGTCGAAGACGAGATCGCCGCCGCGTCGCTGGCCATCGGCGCGTCCCACGCGGGGGTGAAGGCGATGTCGGGCTCCTCGGGAGGGGGGTTCGCGCTGATGAGCGAACCCCTGGGGCTGGCAGAGATGACCGAGACGCCGCTGGTGCTCGTGGAGGCGATGCGGGCCGGGCCGTCGACGGGGATGCCCACCAAGACCGAGCAGGCCGACCTCGAGCACGTCCTCTACACCAGCCAGGGTGACTCCAACCGCGTGGTGTTCGCGCCGGGCAACCTGGAGGAGGCCTACGAACAGACCCGCACAGCCTTCCAGGTCGCCTACGACTACCAGATCCCCACGATACTCCTGTACGACCAGAAGCTGGGCGGGGAGATGCGCAACGTCGACGTCGACTTCTTCGACCGCGAGCCCGACCCCTCGCTTGGCGCGACGCTGACCGAGGAGGAACTTCGGGAGGCCGCCCACCACGAGTCCGGCAAGTTCGAGCGCTACCGCCACGACCCCGGCGACGGCGTCAGCCCGCGCTCGGTCCCCGGCCAGTCCGGCGGGCGCTTCCTGGCCTCGGGCAACGAGCACAACACCGTCGGCCACATCAGCGAGGACCCCGACAACCGGAAAGCGCAGATGGACCGCCGGATCCGGAAACTCGGACACATCCGCGAAGAGCTCGACAGCCGCGGGCAGTCTCACCAGACCACACACGGGCCCGCGGACGCGGGCCTGGGCACACTCGTCTGGGGGAGCCAACAGGACACCGTCTTCGAGGCCGTCGACCGCCTGAACGCGGCCGGCCACGAGGTGAAGGCCCTCGGCGTCAGCGACATGCTGCCCTACCCCGAGGCCGAAGTCCGGGAGTTCCTGGAGAGCGTCCGGGAGTGTGTCGTCGTGGAGATGAACGCCACGGGGCAGTTCCGCGGGCTGACCCAGAAGGAACTGGGGCAGTACGGCGAGAAACTCTCCAGCCTGCTGAAATACGACGGGGAAGCGTTCGAGCCCGGCGAGGTGGTCGACGGGTTCGAGTCGAGTATCGACGGCGGCCAGCCGGCCGCCGGGAACATGAAGTTCGTGCCAGCGGCAGGTGACTGATATGAGTACGTTCACAGCCATCGGCGAGGACCGCGAGATAGACCAGGAGGAGTTCACGCCGGGGATCGAGCCACAGGCGACGTGGTGTCCCGGGTGTGGTGACTTCGGCGTGCTGAAGGCGCTGAAAGGCGCCATGCCCGAGGTGGGCCGGACCCCCGACGAAACGCTGCTCGTGACCGGCATCGGTTGCTCGGGCAAGCTCTCCTCCTACTTCGAGAGTTACGGCTTTCACAGCATCCACGGCCGGGCACTCCCGGTCGCGCGGGCCGCGAAGCTCGCCAACCCCGGGCTGGAGGTGATCGCGGCAGGGGGCGACGGCGACGGCTACGGCATCGGCGGCAACCACTTCATGCACACCGCCCGCGAGAACCACGACATGACCTACATCGTCTTCAACAACGAGATCTTCGGGCTGACGAAGGGCCAGACCTCCCCCACGAGCCCGAAGGGCCACAAGTCGAAAACCCAGCCCCACGGCTCGGCGAAAGACCCCGTCCGGCCCATGTCGCTATCGCTGGCGTCGGGGGCGTCCTACGTCGCCCGGACAGCCGCAGTCAACCCCCGGCAGGCCCAGGAGATCCTGGTCGAGGCCATCCAGCACGACGGCTTCGCCCACATCGACTTCCTGACCCAGTGTCCCACCTGGAACAAGGACGCCAAGGAGTACGTCCCCTACACCGACGTCCAGGACAGCGACGACTTCGACTTCGACACCGGCGACCGCCGCGAGGCAGCACAGGCGATGTACGACGCCGAGTCCCGGCTCTACGAGGGCGAGGTGCTGACCGGGCGGTTCTACCACAGCCCCGACCGCCCCTCCTACGGCGAGGAGAAGCGGGCCCAGGGCGACATCCCCGAGGAGCCCGTCGCCGAGCGGTACTTCGAAGACGGCGAGTGGGAGCGGGCAGCCGACAAACTCATCGAGCGCCACACCTGAACCCCGGAGCGAACCGGCACCTGCCCACCCACCCTGCTCCGGCGCCTGCGGGCCGCCGGCACTCCGGGTTCGGACCGGCCTGGGTCCCGGTCTGACCGGCCGAGACACCGTATCGAGCCCGAACTTTCGGCTTCGGAAGCTATTTTTTCACGGACGCCAAAGAACAGTGTATGAGTACCGAAGCGACGGAGAAACAGATCCTCTCCGTGCTGGAGGACAACGCCCAAGCCTCCTACGCCGAGATCGCCGACCGGGCGGGCGTCTCCAAGCCGACGGTCAGGAAGTACATCCGGAAACTGGAGGAGGAGGGGGTCATCGTGGGCTACTCCGCGGACATCGACCCGAAGAAACTGTCCGGCCAGTCGATCGCCATCGTCGGCGTCGACGTCGAGAGCGAGCGCTACGTCGAGGTGACCAACGCACTCCGGGAACTCGAAGCCGTCGAGGCGCTGTACACCTCCAGCGGCGACCACATGCTCATGGCCGAGGTCCGGGCGGGTGACGGCGACGAGCTCGGCGAGGTCATCAACGAGGAGATCACGAGTATCGAGGGCATCGTGGCCTCCCACCCCTCCTTTCTGCAGGAACGCCTGAAGTGAACGCGACCTTTTAGAGTCGGGGGCTCCCAGCGAAGGTATGGATATGCGGGCGGTCCTGGGGAGCGGGACGCCGGCTCGCACGCTCGGGCGGGCGCTCGCTGGCGGGGACAAGTGGAGACCGGTCCACGTCGTCACGCCGGAGGAGGCGACCGCGGACGCCGTCCGCGAGGCCGGCGCCTCGGCGACGGTGGCCGACCCTACTGACCGGGACGTCCTCGCCGCCATCGAAGGCGTGGGCGGTGTGGTGGTCGCGGTGCCTGACCCCGATGTCACCCTCGCGAGCGTGCGAGCGGCCAGGGCCGCGTACCCGGACGCGACGGTGGTGGCCTACCTGGGCGGCGACGGTCGCCAGGACAGCCGGTGGACCCGCGTCGAGACCATCGCGGACCGGGTGGTCGACCCCGGAGAGGTCACGGTCGACTACCTCTTGGACCGGGCCACGGAGCGGGGGATGCGCAAGCGCCAGCTTCGCCGGGTACTGCGGGGACTCGACCGGCTGGCGGTCGTCACCCACGACAACCCCGACCCGGACGCCATCGCGAGCGCGGTCGCGCTGCAGCGGATCGCGGCTGCCAGCGGCTGCGAGGCGACGGTCTACTACTACGGTGCGATCAACCACCAGGAGAACCGCGCGCTGGTGAATCTGCTGGGGTTCGACCTGACGAGTCTCGAACCTGGGGTCGAACCCGAGGCCGACGGGGTCGCACTCGTCGACCACTCCCGCCCGGGTGTCAACGACGGACTCTCGGAGACCCAGGACGTCGACATCATCGTCGACCACCACCCGCCGCGGGGTCCGGTCAAGGGGCGCTTCGTCGACCTCCGAAGCGAGGCCGGGGCAACGAGTACGCTGTTCGTCGACTACCTCGACCACTTCGGAATGAGCCCGGAGGCGGACCTTGCGACTGGCCTCCTGTTCGGGATCCGGACCGACACCCGGGAGTTCCGGCGGGGCGTCTCGCCGATGGACTTCGAGGCGGCGGCGTGGCTGTTGCCCGGGGCGGACCTGGGGACGCTCGAGCGGGTCGGCTCGCCGAGCATCAGCGGGGACACATTCGAGACCATCGCGGCCGCGATCCGCAACCGCCGCGAGGAGCGGGAAGTGTTGCTCACCTGTGTCGGCCAGTTCACCAACCAGGATTCCCTCGCGCAGGCCGCCGACCGGCTGGTTGATATGGAGGGGGTCGCAACGACTGTCGTCTACGGCGTCATGAACGGGACGATCCACATCTCGGCGCGGTCCCGTGACTCGGAGTTCGACCTCGGGGAGGCACTGCGGGATGCCTTCGGCCAGATTGGGAGTGCCGGCGGCCACGCCGACATGGCTGGAGCCCAGGTGACACTTGGCGTCCTCGAGGCCGTCGAGGACGAAGCGTCGCTGGTCGAGGTCGTCGAGGCCTTCGTCAACAACCGCTTTCTCGAGACGGTCGATACCACCCCCGGCCGGTCGACCGCGAGCGGTATCCCCGTCGACGACGTCTTCAGCCGGTACCTGCTCCCGGAGGAGGGTGGGGATGTGGAAACCGGCGAGCCGGGTGGCGACGGCTCCGACTCCGGGACCCGGGAGTGAGCGGAGCCGGGGGACTTTTCTCCCGGCCACCCTTCCGGAACCGTGATGACAGATGAGGGAACCCCGACCGTCCGCGACTACATGACCCGGGACGTGAAGACGGTCTCACCCGACGAGACGGTGGCCGACGTCGCCCGCCGGATCGCCGAGAGCGTGGAGCACACCGGCTTCCCCGTCTGTGACGGCCGCCACGTCGAGGGCTTTGTCAGCGCCCGCGACCTCCTGCTCGAACCCGAGCACGTCCCCATCTTCCGGGTGATGACCACCGACCTCCTGGTCGCCCACCCGGAGATGGAGGTCGACGACGCGGCGCGCGTGATCCTCCGGTCGGGGATCCAGCGCCTTCCCGTCGTCGACGACGCGGGCAACCTCGTGGGGATCATCTCCAACGCCGACGTGATCCGCAGCCAGATCGAGCGCGCGACGCCCGGCAAGGTCGAGAAACTCCGGGAGACCCTGGAGAACATCCACGACGTCGAGACTCGCGAGGAACGCCGGGAGGTCCGGCTGGCAAACCTCACCCCCACCCAGGGCAAAGTCTACGCTGACGAGCTCGAGGGGCGACGCTACGAGCTGGAGCGGGGACTGGCCGAACCGATCGTGGTGATCGACACCGGCACCGACCTGCTGCTCGCGGACGGGCACCACCGTGTGAAGGCCGCCAGCCGGCTCGACATCCGCGAGATGGACGCCTACGTGATCGTCATCGACGAGCCGGTCGAGCTAGGGATGGTCAAGACTGCCGAGAAGGAGAAACTCGAATCGATCGAGGACATCGACGCCGTCGATTACGCCCACCACCCACTGGTCGAGACGACCGAGCGGCTCCAGGGGAACGGCTGACCGACTCACCCCCTCATAGTGATCGTTGTCGCGATTGACCGGCGATTGCCCGCATCGGGGTCGGCAAACGCCGGGAACAGACGACAATAATCACTACCAGGTAGTCGCGCGCTCCGGTCGCACCCAGTCCAGAGAGTCTCCCTGACACTCTTATTCCCGGGGTGCGAATTGAGGATACATGTACGACGAGGAGGACTTGGAAGCAATCCGTTCGTCGAAAACGGAGTGGGAGGAGGAGACCCTCGACCCGGTACTCGACGCCTACGGCGAGCGCCAGGACCGCTTTGCGACGGTCTCGAACCACGAACTCGACAGGCTGTACACCCCGGAAGACGTCGCGGACACCGACTACGAGGAGGAGCTTGGCTTTCCCGGCGAGCCACCCTACACCCGTGGCGTCTATCCGACGATGTACCGTGGCCGGACCTGGACGATGCGCCAGTTCGCCGGCTACGGGACCGCAGAGGAGACGAACAAACGGTTCAACTACCTGATCGACGAGGGTCAGACCGGGCTCTCGACGGCCTTCGACATGCCGACGCTGATGGGGCTCGACTCCGACGACCGGATGAGCGACGGCGAGGTCGGCAAGGAAGGCGTGGCCGTCGATACCATCGACGACATGGCCCGGCTGTTCGACGGGATCGACCTCGGAGAGGTCTCGACCTCCTTCACGATCAACCCGAGCGCGCCGGTCATCTACGCGATGTACGTCGCGCTGGCCGACGAACAGGGCGTCCCCCGCGAGGAAGTCCGGGGAACCCTCCAAAACGACATGTTCAAGGAGTTCATCGCCCAGAAGGAGTGGGTCGTCCCGCCGGAGCCCTCGCTTCGGCTTGTGACCGACGTCATCGAGTTCGCCGTCAGCCAGACGCCGAAGTTCAGCCCCGTCTCCGTCTCGGGGTACCACATCCGCGAGGCCGGCTCGACAGCCGCCCAGGAACTCGCCTTCACGCTCGCTGACGGCTTGGGCTACGTCGAGAACTGTCTCGAGCGCGGTATGGACGTCGACGAGTTCGGCCCCTCCCTCTCGTTTTTCTTCAACTCCCACAACAATCTGCTGGAGGAGGTGGCGAAGTTCCGCGCCGGCCGCCGGCTCTGGGCCCGGCTGACCGAGGACTGGTACGACGCCGGCCCCCAAGCCCAGCAGATGAAATTCCACACGCAAACTGCGGGCCAGTCGCTGACTGCACAGCAGCCCCTGAACAACATCGTCCGCGTGACCATCCAGGCGCTGGCTGGCGTGCTCGGTGGGACCCAGAGCCTGCATACCAACAGCTACGACGAGGCCCTCGCGCTCCCGGGCGAGGAGGCCGTCCGGGTCGCGTTGCGCACCCAGCAGATCATCGCCGAGGAGTCCGGCGTGGCCGACGTCGTCGACCCGCTCGGCGGGAGTTTCGCCGTCGAGAAGCTGACCGACGAGGTGGAAGCCGAGGCCATGGCGTACATCGAGGAGATCAAGGACATGGGCGACGGCTCCGTCCGGGACGGTATCCTACGGGGTATCGACGAGGGCTACTTCCAGCGGGAGATCCAGGACTCCGCCTACGAGTACCAGCAACGCGTCGAGCGCGGCGAGGAAGTCGTCGTCGGTGTCAACGAGTACACCATCGAGGAGGACACCAGGCCGGAGACGATGACGGTCGACAAGGAGACGCAGAATCGCCAGCGCGACCGCCTGAGCCGCACCAGAGAGGAGCGCGACGACCGGGCCGTCGAGACCGCACTCGACGGCGTCCGGGCGGCGACCCGCGAGGGCGACAACGTCATGCCGGCAGTCATCGAGGCCGTCAAGGCGAAGGCGACAGTCCAGGAGGTAATGAGCGTCTTCGCGGACCACTACGGCAGCTACGGCGGCGGGTTCTGAACCACGCCGGCCCGCTGTCGGTCAGGAGTCTACTCGTTTTCACCGCCGCCGACGGCCGCGGTGTCGTAGCGCTCGGAGACGTAGTTCACGCCCAGCAGGAGGACCCCGAGCACGAGTGCGACGGTGACCATCCCGTACAGCGCCACCCCAGCCGGGGTCGGGGGAAGCGAAATGACCCCGAGGAGCCGGGGGTCGAGGTTCTCCGGGCGTGCGAGCCCGATGATGTACCCGAACACGCCCGTAATCGCGACGAGGAAGACGTAGATGAGGATGACGAAGCGTTTGCCCCCCCAGACTGCGGGGTCGCCCTCTGAGTCGGGCGTGGCCCCGGTGTCGGGTTCGGTCTCGGCCTCTGACATATTTACAGTTCAGCGCGCATACGAATAGCCTTTACACATTCACCGCCAAGATGGCAGCATGACGGAGAAGGACCTCCTCTTTCTCGTCCTGGCCGGCGTCGCGGCCATGATGTTTGTCACTGGTCTGGTGCTGATCGCTACCGGGTGACGCCGGGGCACCACGGACACTCCAGTCAGGAGGTTGGGGTGACAAGTCCCTGACGCTGGCAGGAGAACAGGTACCGAGGAAAAACCGCAGGCATGCCGTGCAGTGCCGTGCTGTGGCGTGACGTGACGTGACGTCAGGCCGCGCCGTCGCCCGAGGATTCCTCCGTGTTGCCAGCATCCGTCGCCACTTCCTCGGCCTCCGTGGCCGGTTCGTCAC
>CAZOWU010000038.1:0-13548 GCA_964583735.1 uncultured Halobacteriales archaeon
CCGATGCGGGCACTCGCCGGGACATCGGGACAACAATCACTATCAGACACCCTCGCCATCGCGCTCGACCGACGTGCGCTCGGGCGCGATCCGGAGCAGCGCCGGGAGCGCGAGGACGGCGATGGCGACCTCTGACAGGCCGACGGCCACGAAGGCCGCGCCGAACCCTTCGCTTGCGGCGACCGTCGCCCCGACGACGACGCCGGCCAGAAACCCGAGGCTCCCGAAGACGTTGAACCCGCCCATTGCGGTCCCGCGGGCACCGCCGGCAAGGTCCGTCACCAGCGCCATTGTCGCTGGCGCCACCAGCGCTCCGAGCACGCCCACGACGACCATCACTGCCGCGGTCACCGGGACCGACGGCGCCAGGAAGACGCAGACGATGGCGACCCCGTAGGACAGCGAGCCGACTGCGACCGGCAGCACCCGACCCACTCGGTCCGAGAGCCGACCGAAGGGGTACTGCAGCAGCGCGAAGGGGGCGAAGAACGCGCCGAGCAACAGCCCCGTCCCTGCGGCATCGAGCCCGAGTTCTGTCCGGAAGTAGACGGTACCCACGAGGGCGAAAAAGCCGGCAGTCAGGCGGTCGACGAAACCGAACGCGAAGGGGACGCTCAGTCGTGGTCGCTCCCGGAGGACGCCGAAGGCGGCGAGAACGCCACCCCGGTCGCTCTCCGGAGCACGGTCTTCGACCAGCAGGGCCACACTTGCGGCGACGAGCAACAGAACACTGGCGGTGTAGAGGGGGACGAACGGGCCCAGCCCGTACAGCTGGCCGCCGACGGGAGCGCCCAGTGCAGTCCCGGTGCCGATGGCGATCCCCGCGGCGCCCATGTTACGGCCGTGGCCGCCGGGCAGGTCCATCAGCGTCGTGACAGCGAGCGAGAACGCGCCGATGGTCGCCGCGCCCTGGAGAAAGCGCAGGCCGAGCACCGTCGCGTACGGCAACCCGAGCGTCGGGACGAGCGCGACCGCGAGATAGCCCGCGGCGCCAAGCACTGCGCCGGCGGCAACGAAGCGTCGGCGCCGGCCGGCGGCGTCGCTTGCAGCCCCCCAGAGGCCGGCGAAGAGGACGAATCCGAGGAACTCGGCAGTCAGAAACCACTTGCCCGCGCTGAGGACGGCGTCGACGTCTCCGCCCCAGGAGGCCGGAGTCCCGCCCAGCGCGCTCACGAGCGCCGGAATGTCGGGGTACAGCGCCACCTGTGCGAACAGGACGGTGAAGACGACACCGGCGAGCAGAGCGCGGTCCCGACGGTCGGTAGCCACGCTCGCTGTTCCGTTGTCCGGGCAGTTGCCACTGACGGTTTTTGTCGCGCCGGGCAAACTGGAGCGGGGGTGACTCGAGCGGGGGTGACTCGAGCGGGGGATCACCAGCCCTCAGAGCGGCAGTTTCTCGACGACGTCCCAGCCGTGCTCGTCGAGGACGGTCACGGTCCGCCCGGCGAAGACGTAGAGGTAGTCGCCGACGTAGCGGGCGCGGGTCACCGGCTCAGCGGTCTCGACGCGGCGCTCGATGTCGAGGCTGCTGTTCGTGTAGTCGACTGCGAGCGCCTGCTGGCCGGCCGGGAGGACGAACACCTCGTGTCTGCGGTCGATGCTGAAGGCGTGGTGGCTGTCTGCGATGGCCGACCAGCCCGCCCTCAGTCGGAGGCTGTCGTCGACGACCGGGTCGGTGGGGTCGGAGACGTCGAACAGGACCGCCTTGACGCGGCCATCCTCCTCACCGATCCCTAGCACGTGGTCGTCGTCGATGGGGTGGAGGTACGTCGAGAAGCCCGGCAGCTTGAGCGTCCCGCGCTCGACGGGGTCGGCGGGGTCGGAGAGGTCGACGACGTGCAGTGGGTCAACCTGCCGGAAGGTGATGACGTAGGCGGTCTCGCCGACGTACCGGACGGCGTAGACACGCTGGCCCTCACCCATGCCCGTCACCGACCCCTGTCGTTCGAGCGTCTCGGCCGAAAGCGTGTAGAGGTCGTTCCCGCTCTCGCCGCTCCCGTAGGCCGGGACGGTGGTGGCGACCCGGAGCGTCCCGTTGTGGCTGGACAGCGAGAACTGGTTCAGCGGCTCGCCGGGTACGCTCCCGTGGGCGGCAACCTGGAGTTGCTCGCCGAGTTCGACCCGGACGACGCCGGTTCGGGTGAGGTTGCGCTTGCGCTCGCCCAGATACTCGCCCAGCCCGTCGGTGAGTTCGCGGGAGACCTCCCGCTTGTCACGGTCGGACCGTTTGGCCCACTCCCTGACCCGCTCCGTGACAGCCCGCCACTGCTGGTCGCGGGGCTGGTCCGAGTTGCGGATCATCGCGATCTCGGCTTTCACCGGCCCGGGGACCGTCTCCGAGGCGAGCAGGTAGTCGGTCAGGACTGCTGTTCGGTCGGTCCGCTCGGTGTAGGTCAGATAGAGGTCCTCGCCGTCGGCGTAGACGACGGTGTTCGCCCGGGTGCCGACGATACCTGTCGCGTCCGAGACGTCACCCGTCGAGGGGTCCATCGCGACCGCGGTGTAGGTGGCGTCGACCCGGACCTGGCTCTCGGGGTGGGCAACGTCCGTACACGTCACCGAGGCGGCGCCGCCGAGGGGCTCGACAGGGCAGGGGTCGGCGGGGTCGACCGCGTTCGCCGTGACGACGTAGAGCCGGCCGTCGGCCAGCCGTGCGGTGACCAGCGAGCCGTTCAGTGGGTGTGACCAGACCCGCTCGGGCTCCTCGGCGTCGGTCACGTCGTAACCGACGAGTTCGTCACGAGCGAGCACGATCAGGCTGTCGTCGCTCTGTAGCAACTGTCCGCTCTCGTTGACCTCTGTGGCGACTTCGGGTGCCGCCGGCTCGTCGATATCGACGACTGTCGTGTTCGGCCGCTCGCGGCGCTCGGGTCTGGCGACACCGTCATCCGAGACTGCGGTCGTCCGAACCGTCCGTGAGCGTTCCCGGGGCGCGTAAAAGAAGTGCTCGCCGTCGGTCTTGACCAGGTCCGGCTCGTCGATGCCCGCAACCTGGACGTTGGTCGTCCCGACGCGGGTGTCGGCGGCTCCGTCGCTCCCGGTGTCGGCCGTCGTGGCAGTCTGAGCTGTCGTCTCTACTGCCGCGTCCTGTTCGGCGACCGTGTCGCCGCCGGCACCGTCGCCGCCGCCGGCCGCGCCGGCACCTGCCACGGCGACGCCGCCGGCCCCGCCGAGGCGCTGGCTGGCCTGTACGTACTCCCTGAACTGTGCCTCGCCGTCAAAGTAGCTGACGCCGCTGGCCGTCCCGTTCCCCGCGCTGGTCGTCGGCTCCGCCGTCTCGGGTACCGACCGCGGTGGCTCCGGGCTGACGAGCGCGACCCCGGCGCCCGCCAGCAGGAGGCCCGCGACGAGCCCGACAACGACGAGTTTGTTCGACAGTCGCATACGTGCCCTGTTATCTCACACCCGCTAATACCCGGCGTAGACTCAAACGACGATTGTACACACTGATCCCGGTTTTCTTCCTGTCTCAGACGTTCAACAGCCCAACGCAGTTCGTCAGCGTGCCGCCGCGGACAGGACTTTTCACCGCGGAGTCCCGGGTCAGGGTATGGACCACGAGGACGCCGGAGCGGCCTGCCGTCGGGTGCTCGACGCCGTCGGCGGGACCGTTATCGCGGACACCGCCTTCCTCGAGACCGTGCTGACGGGCATTCTCGCCCGCGGACACGTGCTGCTCGAGGACGTCCCCGGCACCGGCAAGACGTTGACAGCCCGCTCCTTCGCCCGGACGCTCGACCTCTCCTTCCGCCGGATCCAGTTCACCCCCGACCTCCTGCCCGCGGACATCACGGGCTCGACGGTCTACAGCGAGGCCACCGGCGAGTTCGAGTTCTCCCCCGGTCCCGTGTTCGCCAACGTCGTGCTCGCCGACGAGATCAACCGTGCCCCGCCAAAGACGCAGGCGGCCCTGCTCGAGGCGATGGGCGAAGGCCAGGTGACCGTCGACGGCGAGACGCACGACCTCCCCGACCCCTTCTTCGTCATCGCGACCCAGAATCCGGTCGAGCAGGAGGGAACCTTCGGGCTGCCGGAGGCCCAGCGTGACCGCTTCGTCGTGAAGACGGCGATGGGCTACCCCGACTTCGCCGGCGAGCGGGAGTTGATCGACCGCCGGGCCGACCGGATGACGCAGGCACCGACCGCCGGGCCGGTCCTCGAGAGCGGGGACGTCTCCACGCTCCAGCGCGTCCCCGAGTCGGCCGCGGTGGACGGGCGGCTCCGGGATTACGTGGTCGAACTCGGGCGCGCGACCCGCGCGGACGACCGCGTCGAGGTGGGTGTCTCCCCGCGGGGCATCCAGCGGTTGTTCGAGGCTGCCCGCGCCCGGGCGGTCATCGACGGCCGCGACTACGTGGTTCCCGACGACATCAAGCGCGTCGTCGAGCCGGTCTTCACCCACCGGCTCGTCCTGACTGCCGACGCCAGCGTCCGCGGAGCCGACCGGGAAACCGTCATCGCGGACGTGCTTGACGGCATTCCCGTGCCCGGGTCCGAGGGGCGCTCTGCCGGAGAAACCCGGGAGCAGTCAGCGGACTCTGCCGGCGGCAGCGGCGAACCGCGACAGCACGTGGCCGAGGGACAGCGCGGCGACGGCAACCGACCCGGCCGTGACCAGTCCGGGACCCGCGGCGGCAAGCCGGGCCGCGGGGAGCCACAGGGTCGCGACCACCCCCCTGGCGGGGACGGCTCGCGGCAGGACGCCGACCGGTAATCACCGGAGCGCGGCCACGAGCAGGACGGCGCCGGCGAGAGCGGCCACGAGGCCAGCAATCGCAGCCGGCGACGTGCTGACTTCCTGTCCCGACAGCACCGCCCGCACAGCCAGCGCCGCGCCGACGCCGGCGACCCCGACCGCGACGGTGCCACCCGCGTGGACGAGTTCGCCGCTGCGGGTGCGGGCCCGCCGCCCGACCTCCTCACCAAGTGTCGCGCCGAACTCGCCGGCGTCCCAGACCAGCAGGCTCACCACGAGGCCGCCGAAGACCAGTGGGGCTGGCGTCTCGAGCGTGCCCGCGAAGACGGTCGCGAGGAAGAGCCCGGCACTAGCCAGCGCAAAACCCGCCCGGCGGCGGGAGAGATACCCCAGCCACAGCAGCAGCCGGGTGCCGAGAACGAGCAGGCCAGCGACGACGAGACAGCCCGTCATCACCCCGAGCACGACCGTCCCGGACCCATAGAAGGTCTCCACCGACCCGACGACCTCGCGGAACTGCGCGGCGAACACGGAGGGGAGCCGCCCGGCGACTTCCGCCACCAGCCGGTCGAAGGCCGGCCCGGCGACGGCCAGCGCGCCCAGGGTGAGTACGCCCCCGACGAGGAAGGGTCCGACACGCCGGGTGGCGCCCGTCAGCGACGCCCGTGCGATGCGCCTGAGTAGCCACGTGACCGCCACCACGCCGGCTGTGACGAGTCCGACCGCGACCAGCGGCGCCCGCAGAACGGCCGCGCCGGTCAGCCCGGCAACCGGATCCGCGACACCGGGGCCCACCGCCGCCGCCAGCCGGGCGGGCGTGCGGAACTGTACGTCGACGTACAGCCCGGCGACTGCCAGTCCGAGGGTGCCGACTCCGGCGTACAGCAACCAGTGTCTGACTGCCGCGACCTGCCGTGCACCTGCGTTGCCCACCCCGCTGTTGGCCACTAGCTCGGCGACTGGCAGCGCACCCACAGCCGCCCGGACCCCCATTGCCGCCACCGAGGCCACCAGAAAGAACGTAGCGACGTGCAACCCCGGACCGGGCGCGGCCAGCCACCCGAGCAGCCCGGCGACAACTCCCACGGGCGTGACGACTGCTTCCCCAGCCGCCAGTTCCGAGAGGACCGCCGCGCCGACCGCGAGAGCGGTGACGGCGAGTGGTACCGCCCCGGTCCCCACGACCGTCCAGTAGTACCGCGACAGCGTCGCCGAGTCGACGACACTCCGGACGCCGAGCACGGCCCCGAGCACTGCGAGCACGCAGCCGACGACGATACCGAGCCGGCTGACCAGCAGCAGCGCGTTGACAGCGATCAGCCCCGACTCCGGCACCGGGAAGTACACCTCCACGAGCACGAGCGCCGTCCCGACGGTCCCGACGACGAACCCGACACCCACGGGGAAGGCAAGCAGCCCGCCCGCGACCTGGCCGACGGTTCTGAACCGCTCGCTGGAGACTGCCCAGAAACCGGCCGCGAGCGCCAGCGCGCCAGCGATACCCGCGAAGGCAGGAATTAGCGCCGGCCCGACGCGGCCGAGTAGCACCGCGACGAGGCCGACAGTACCGACCAGCACGATGGTCACGCTGGTCCGGGTCGGGAGCGCCCGGGCCTCGTGGCGGCTGGCAGTGGCATCCGTGGTGTCGGGTGTCGTGCTCATCGGAGGAGGTGGGGAAGTGACCGCCGGAGTGCGTAGTCGATTGGCTGTCCGAGGTGCCAGCCGGCGACTGTCGCGCCGGCCCGTTCGAGCGTGTGCAGGCGCAGGTCCCGCTGGAGGCTGCCGACGCGCTGGCCGACCGTCCGGGCGCCGGTGACGTCCGGACTGAGGACCACCTGTGGGTACTCCCGGACGGAGAGTGCCTGGCAGAAGTCGACCGGCCAGCCGTCGACCAGGGGCGTGCAGACGACAACCTGGGCGTTCGGGGGAAGCCGGGCAAGCAGCCGGCTCGTGAGTTCCTCGTCCGGGTTGCGGGGCCCGTCAGGTCCGGCGTCGCCAGCCGCACCGGCCGGTTCGCCCTGCCTCCCTCGCCCGTCTGCGACCACTGCCGTCGGGGGGGTCCCGGTAGCCTCGCGTTCGCCAACCCGCTGGGCGGCCCGGAACAGTCGCTCGGCGTGTGCCGTCCGGTTGCGGCCGTCGCTGTCGACCCAGGGAAGCCCGTCGGGGCCGACCAGCCCGTCCAGCGCCTCTGCCTCGAGGCCCACCACGGTGACGCTGGGGACGACCCCTGCCGTCTCGAGGGCGCCGTAGAGCCGCTCGCCGGCGTAGGCGGCGAGTTCGGCGCCTGTCGGGTAGCCGGGTGCGCCGGTCACCCGACCCACCGGCCGGGCGTCGACGACCAGCACCGTCCGGGCAGCCTGTTCCTCGCGGTACTGGATGGTGACGAACTCGCCGGTCTTGGCGTAGTGGCGCCAGTCGACGCGGGTCATCGGGTCGCCGGGGCGGTACTCCCGGGTGGCGTGAAACGTCAGCCCGCTCCCCCCCGAATCGGTCGGGAGTGTTCCCGCCCGCGGGAGCACAGCGTCGTCCAGCGGTGGCTCGCGGACCGCGTTGGTCCCCACGAGCCGGCGGTCGCCGCCAGCGGCCACCTCGGCGGTGGCCCGCTCGGTACCCGCGGTCGACCGCAGCCGGACTGCCGGGTCGGCAAAGTCGTACTCGCCGCGCTTGGCGACGACCTCGTACGCGAGGGTCGTCGACCCGCCCGGCGGGAGCGCGGTACAGACCCGCGGGGACCCCGACGCGACCGCCAGCTCCTCGGGGACGCCGTCGATGACTCGCACGTCCGGCAGCACCCGGTCGCCAGTGTTCGTGACGGTCAACTCGACGGGCACGGCCTCGCCTGGCGCGGGGTCCGCGGAGTCGAACGCCCGGGTCGCGCTCACGCTCGCCCCCTCGGGGACACCGGACAGCGCCCCGTAGAGGACGTACGCCAGCGGAACCGCGGCCCCGGCCAGTAGCGTTGGCGAGGCGTAGAGCAAGCCGACGCTCAGAAGTGTTAGGGTTGCCACCAGCCCGACTGTCCACCGGCGGGCGCGCACGCGAACGCGACTCATCTCTCCCCCCGCAGTTGCTCGATGGCCTGGACGGTCCGTTCGACCCGGCGTGCTCGCTCGCGCTCGGGGACCAGCCACAGCCGGACCCGGATGCCGAGTCCGGGGTCCGGTCCATCCTCGCCAGCCAGGAAGGCGGCGGCGACGCGGTCGTCGGTCCAGGTGCCCGTGCGGACGGCCTCGCGCGCCCGGTCGGGCTCCCTCTCGGCGTACTCGGCGTAGGCGTCCGCCGCCGTCCGGGCGAGCGTCGCGCGAATCTCCCGGAGCGGCGGCCCGCCGGACGCACTCGCCCGGTCGACGACTGCGTCGAGGTCGGCCCCCGCCAGCCGGCGGCGGTCAGCGGTCACGGCTTCGGGTGGTGCCTCCGCCGCGGTCGCGAACCGGCGGTTGGCCGGGTCCTCCGGGGAGGGTGCCGCCCCGCTCGAGCGGGCCGCGACGGCGAGGTACAGCCCCGTCACACCGCTTGCCAGCAGCACCGCCGCGGTCGGCTCGACGCCACCGACTGCCTCGACGGCCCGCCGGACCGGCCCGACCGACAGCACGGAATCCGGCAGAAAGACGGCGACTGCGGCGACGAACGACAGCACCGCTCCGAACAGCCCGAGAAGCGTCCGGCCCCGCATTACCCGCCCTCCCCGGCCGTGTCAGTGGCTGTCGCACGGCTGTCGGCGTTCCCGTCCTCGTCGGTCGGTGGCTCGCCCGCCGTCGTCCCGCCGTCCGCGGCGGCCCCTGTGCTGACAGCTGTGTCCGTGTCGGCGCCTGCCGTCGCGCCAGCCTCCGGGTCGCTGGCGCGCTCGACTGCCACGAGTGCGGACTGAACTCGCTCGAGCCGGTCGTCGGCCGAGCGGGAGCCGTACTCTACCTCCCGGAAGGTGTCACGGAGCGTGCCAACGGCGTCGGCCGGGAGCCCGTCGTGCTCGACCCCGTGGGCGGCGAGTTCGCCGGGGCTCTTCGTCTCCGGGCGCCGGACACTGAGCCCCTCGACCAGCCGCCGCCAGGCCGCCCGGACGGTCACACGTCCCTCGCCCCCGCCGCCCACCCCGACGGGGCCCCTACCGGGCTCACGTCCGGGTGCCCGCTTCCGGTACCACGCCACCAGCCTCGCCCGGAGGCCGGAGACGCTGGCCCGGCCCCGGAGGAGGTCGGCCAGCGCCCCCAGCGCCTGCCGGAGGCTGGCGAGCCCGGCGCGGAGCAGGTCCCCGCCGTCGGTGGCCAGCACCACGAGCCCGAGCTGGGCGTACCTGACTGCCAGTCGGGGCAGCCGCCAGGCCAGCGCCAGCAGGGCACGCGGCCCGTAGCCGAGCCGCCTGGCTCCCAGGACCAGCCCGCCGACCGCGGCCGCCAGCCCGACCAGGACGAGCAGCAGGTGCAGGAGGAGCCCGTCGACGGTCTCGCGGGCGGTCAGCGACCCGTCGCTGACGGTCACGGCCGCGCTCCCCGAGAGCGGGAGCGTCACTGTCGCGGTCCCGTTGGAGTCCGTGGTGGCGACCTGCTCCCCGCTGACGGAGACGGGCACGCCGGCAAGCGGCTGGCCGCCGAGCCGGGCCGTGACCGTCGCCTCGGTTAGCGGGAGGGAAAGCGGCGCTGTCGGCTCGACGTCGACGGACAGCGCGGGGACCTGGACGGTCGTCTCGCCGCTGACCGGCCCCCGCTCGACCGCGACGGTGACGTTGCCGGGCTCCTCGGGCAGGGTCACCTCCGCGCGGCCGTCGGCGTCGGTCCGCACGACGGTCTCGCCCCCGACTAGGCTCACGTCGTCGTCCGCTTCTGTCCGGTTGACGTCGGTCCGCGTGACAGTCTCGCCACCGACGCGGACTACCGCGTCCCGGACGGGGACGCCGTCGACGGTCGCGACGACGGTGACGGTCCCGCCGGCCCGGGGCTGGCCGGTGACCCGGACTGTGGCGTTCGTCTCGACCGGGTAGCTGACCGCGTTCAGCCCCGGTCCGATGTTTACCAGCGGTTGACCGGACGGAGCCGGCGGGCCAGCCCCCAACGGGACGGCAGCCCTGCTGTCGGTCGTCCTCCCGTCGGTCGTGCTCGTCGCGTTCGTCGCGTTCGCCGGCTGGTCGATGTAGACGAGGTTTCGCTCCGGGGTTTCGATCTCGACCGTTAGCCGGTCGGCGTAGGGGACGGTCGCCACGAGGGTGCCGTTGTCGCCGGTGACTCCGACCGCCTCGCCGTTGAACGACACCCGCGCCGCGGCGACCGGCGTCGCGTTCTCGGCCAGGGTCACCTCGACAGTCGCGCCGGGGGCCGGCGTGCGGTTCAGGCTGACCTGCACTCCACTGTCGGTCCGGCGGCTCGGCCCTTCGCGGTCGACGGGGTCGCTGTCGATGGCGTCGCTACCGGGCGTGAACCGCTCGCCAGGGCTGCCGCGTTCGGTCGGGCTGTACCGCGTCGTCGGCTCCTGGTCGCGGACCGCCGACTGCTCGGCGTCCAGCCGGGCGCCGCCGGGTGTGGGGTCGAACTTCACCCAGCCGACGTCCTCGATGTAGACCTCCACCCAGGCGTGGGCGTTGAGGCTTCGGACCTGGTAGGTGTTCTCGGCGACCTGCTGGCCCGTCGAGTAGCCCACGACGTAGCGGGCGGGGACCCCCTGCGAGCGCAACATTACGACCATCGACGTGGCGTAGTACTCACAGTAGCCCCGGTCCATCTCGAAAATGAAGGTGTCGGCGATGTTCTCGCTCCGGCGGGAGACGTTCAGCGAGTACTCCTTGTTGGCCTCCAGCCAGGCCTCGACTGTCTGTGCGGCCTCGTAGGGAGTGTCGGCGTCGGCGGTGAGGTCGTCGGTGAACTCCCCGACCCGGTCGGGGACGCTGTCGGGCAGGCTGGCGTATCGCTCCTCGATGGCGTCGGGGTAGTCCTGCCCGGTCGACCGCAGCACCGCCGGGTCGCGGGGCGGGCGGTCGCTGGTGCCGGTGACGGTCGTCCCCGGGGAGACCGGCTCCGTCGGCAGGACCGCACGGCGGTCGGTGATGGCGATTTCCTGGACTCCCTCGACGGTCCGGGGCCGCCAGACCGTCGGGAGCGTCGTCGCCGACCGGTTCAGGGTCACCTCGTACCGTACCTCGGTCCCGTTCGCGCCACCCGTGGCGATGGGGCCGTCGTAGGGCGTGGTGTCGCCGTTGCGGCCCCAGCCCGAACCGGCGTACTCGCCGTACGCGCCGGTCCGCCAGTAGGCCGGCTCGGTGCTGCGGACGGTGAAGTGTGTCCTCGCGTCCTGCGAGCGGAAGGCGTTCTCGTCGACGGGACCGCCGACGCCCGCGAAGGAGCCGGGATTTAGCGCCCCGAGGCGACTCCCGCTGTCGCCGTCCGGCCCGGACCCGCTGGACCCGCCGCTCGGGACGTCAGCACCCCCACCGGCGACCGCCCCGTCGGGCAGCGTCGACTCGATTGGGCTCCCGGCGACGCCGTCACCGTCGCCGGTCGACAGCGCCGGCACGACCGTCCCGGCGACGACCACCGCAAGCAGACAGCAGGCCACCAGCAGCACGCGGACGTACTCCCGGGACGTTCCCGTCCCGAACTCTGTGTCCTCTGCCATATTCAGGGCAACGTGTTAGCCGCGTTTGTGCCGCGTCGTGAATAACGGTGACGCTCACCCAAACGGCTCTTTGGCCCTCCTGGCTCCAGCGGGGGTCGAGCCAGGAGTGGACTGTGGAGGCCGGGACTTTTGCCCGCGCCGCCCCGACACCGGGTATGGACGCACACCTCCGGGCCGGCGTCGCCATCTACAACGCCGGCGGCTACCACGCCGCCCACGACGCCTGGGAGGACCACTGGCTCGACCTGGAATCCGGCACTGCCGACGAGCGCTTTCTCCACGGCCTGATCCAGTTTACCGCCGCCGTCTACCACGCGACGGAGGGCAACCACTCGGGGGCGACCGGCCTCGCTGGGGGTGCCCAGGACTACCTCGCTGACCTCCCCGCGGAGTACCGGGAGGTCAACGTCGGCGAGGTTCGGGAGTTTCTCGCGGCTATCGAAGCCGACCCGACTCTCCTCGGCGACCGCGACCCCCTCTCCCTCTCTCACGACGGTCAGCGACTCACGCCCCGGGACCTGGGGCTCGAGGCGACCTGCGTTGCCGCCGAGGTACTCGCGGAGGAGGAGGAGTACGACGAGGAGACCGTCGAGGACGCCACCGCGTACGCCCGCGCCGACGCCGACGGCGAGGCGACAGGCAGTCCCTTCCTGCCGCTGGTGTTTGACTTCGTCCGCGACCCCGAGCAGCGCGGAATCGTCTTCCAGCGCCTCTCCGAACACGTCCAACGGCGCCGCAACCGGGAAGACGACGTCTCCGGCCTCTTCGAGTGAGTCGGCCGGCTTCCGGGCCGGGGACGCTCTCGACTCCGGACCGACCGCTGTGTACGGGTGACACACGCCCGTGAAGATTACTTGTAGTAACCTCGCGTACGCCTGCACATGAGCACAGACCGACCCGACCGCGCTGTGGACGCGGACCACGAGTGCACGACGACGGGGTCGTTCGCGACCCACGGCATCGACGACGGCAGCAGACTCGTCAGCCGGACGTACTACCGGCTCGCGGACGGCGACCCGCCGGCCTTTGCCCCGACCGAGTCGTTTTTCGACCGGCTGGAGACGGCGTTCATCTGGGCGTACCTCGAGTCGACCGGCGGGGCCGACGTGCCCGACGGTGTCCTGACCGCTGTCGACGACGCGCGGGCCCGGACCGCCGAGGAGTTCGCAAACGAGTCCGACGCCGACCTGCGGACGGCGGTCGTCCCTGCCTTCTACCGGCGGGTCGCGGGGTTTCACTGTGCGTATCACGGGTGAGGCCGGCAGTGACTGTCCCGGTACCCACTGACCGGCCGGGACCATCATTACCTTCTGGTCCGTAGCAGCCGTCGATGCCGCCCCTCTCAGAGGACGCACTCCCAGAGGCCTTCACCGGACTGGTCGTCGAGAGTCTCGCGGTGAAGCAGGACTTCGGCGCCGCGACGGTCGGCTGCCGGACCTGCGGCGCGGACCTCGTTCCCGGCGACCCGGTGACGGTCGCGCTGTCCTGTTACGAGGACCACTCCTGGGAGATCGAGGGCGTCTACTGTGCCATGCATCCGGTCGACGCCGTCACCGACGCGATGGCGGTCCGCGCCGAAACACAAGCAGTCGTCGACGCCACGCTCGCCGCCGGCAGCTACCGGCCGCCGAAGGGCGCCGTCGAGTCCGATGCGCTCGTCCTCGAAGCCGTGTCGGTGCAGGACTACAGCCCGACCGCAGACGGCTACTGAAGCCGCGCCGACCGGGGTCCGCTTCACCGCCGTGCCAGACTCCCGTCCGGGTGAAGAGAATTTCAGTAAACGCCTCTACAGAAATGTTCTTCAGATTATACTTATTGTGGTGGGGGGCCTCTGTACAGATACGATGAGCCAGACACGTTCCCCGACTGTTCGCCCGTCGAATCGCCCGGACGACCACCGCTGGACGCCCGCTGGTCTCGCTGGCTACCTGGCCGTGCTGGCTGTCGGCCTCGGCCTGCTGTCCGCTCCAGTCGTCATCGGCACCGCTCTCGTGGCCGCGAGCCTGGTCGCCGGCGCCGTCCACCTCGTCCGCGTCAGTACCGGCCGCCTGTCCGGACGCTCCGGCGGCCGTCCGGACAACGCACCCGCGACGGACCGCGCCACGAACCTGGACGGACGCGTTGCCGACTGACAGAGCACGTGCCGGGTCCCCGGCTGACGCCACGCGTGCTGCCCTCCCCCTCTCGCTGCCCGCCCCGCTGACGCGACGACCCTCCACCCCGCCTCGCTGACGCTGGGGGGGTTCAGGCTT
>CAZOWU010000039.1:0-13260 GCA_964583735.1 uncultured Halobacteriales archaeon
TGCAGGCGGTGGTGCGGGGCGGCCCGGAGAACATCGAGCGGTTCACGCTCCAGACGCCGATGACCGGCGAGGCCATCGACGCCCTCGCCGGCCAGGGGGAGTTCCCGACGACGGACACGGGTGACCCGGCCTTCCCGGGACGGCTCCCCGCCCGGAAGAACAACACGGCCGACTGGCGTAACGCTGCCGACAACGCGGGCATGCGTTTCGCGGACGACCGCTTCGATGCGCCGCTGTATCTCCAGGGGACCTCCCACGTCGACGCGCTGGGCCACGGCTGGTTCGCCGACCGGGACACCAACGGCGACGGCGCCGTCGACCAGGCCGACGAGCAACTCTACAACGGCTTCTCCGCGGAGACGTCCGCTTCGACGCGGTCCTACGACATCCCCGTCCCGGGGCTCGGTACCTCGGAGTCGGGCGACCCGGCGGTCGAGCAGGTCGCCGAGGTGAACACCCTCTCGCGGGCCGACATCTCGAACGCCGCCGACGCGGGGATCCAGGGCCGGGGCGTGTTGCTCGACGTCGGCCGCGAGCTGGGCGACGAGGAGAACGGTTGGCTCGACCTCAACGAACCGATTACGCTCCAGGACCTGCAGGACACCGCCGCGGCCCAGGGCGTCGAGATCCAGGAGCGGGATATCCTCATCATCCGGACCGGGGCTATCGAGCGTGCCCGGGACCCCGACGCGCCGTGGCACGCGCTGGCCGAGCCGGGGCTGACGTACTCCGACGCACTCGTCGAGTTCATCGACGAGATGGAGATCCCCTACATCGCGGGGGACAACCTCCCCGTCGAGAAGGTCCAGCACGAGGTCACCGAGGACGACCTCAACGACGGCCGAGAAGACCTGGCTGGGACGTACGTCCTCCCGATACACGGCGCCTGCCTGCGCAACCTCGGCGTGACGATAAACGAGGTGCTCGACCTGAGCGAGCTCGCCACAGCGTGTGCCGAGGACGGGATTTACACCTTCCTGTTCACCGCCGCCCCACTCCACGTCGAGGGCGGAACGGGTGCGCCCGTCAACCCGGTCGTGACAAAGGCCACCGCGGTGCAGGACAACGGTGAAGAAGACGGCAGCGACGGCGAGGGCACAGAAACCGAACCGGGGACCGAAACCGAGACACAGACAGATATGGAGACCGAGACGATGGGCGAGCCTGCCGACACCGCGACCGAGGAGGGGACAACCGGTGCCGGCAGTAGCGGCTTCGGCGTCGGCAGCGCGCTGGCCGCGCTCGCCGGCCTCGGAGGGGCAAAGGCCTTCGAGGAGCACACCCGCGAGGAGTAGTCACGGTTCAGAGCTCCGACGAGCGGCCACGGGAGCCGACCGCGCCACCTCGCAGGCGGCCGTTCCACAATACCTATCATACTCTGTGTTGTGCATTCTCACGACTCATGCAAGTCCACGACAAGGAGCAGATAGCCCGGTACGAGGAGGCCGGCGCCTGGGGGGAGGAGACACTGCTCGACCAGTTCGAAGCGACCGTTTCGGAGTATCCCGACCGGACTGCCGTCGTCGACCCGCCGAACACGCCGGACCTGGTCGACCGCGAGGCCGAGGAACTGACCTACGCCGAGTTCGCCGAGGCGGTCGACGCCATCGCGACGGCGCTGCGCGAGCACGGGGTCGGCAAGGACGACTTCGTCGTTGCACAGTTGCCGAACACGTGGGAGCTGGCGGCGCTGTATCTCGCTGTCGCCCGGGCGGGTGCCGTCATCTCCCCGATGCCGATCCAGTGGCGGCGCCACGAGCTCGAACACGTCGTCGGGACGACAGGCGCCGTCGCCTACGTCGGCCCCCGGTCGTTCAAGGAGTTCGACCACGTGGAGATGGCGACCGACCTCGCCGAGACCGCGGAGACACTCGAGACCGTCTTCTCGTTTGCGGACGTGCGGGAGTTCGCGCACGGGGAGGCGGACGCCACCGAACTCGAGGCCGTCGAGGTCGGGGCGAACGAGGTGTTCAATCTCCAGTGGACCTCGGGGACGACCGCCGACCCAAAGGCGTGCCCGATGACCCACAACAACTGGAACGCGAACCCGACGCCACCGCTGTGTGACATGAGCGAGGGCGACGTGGTCCTCTGTGCGGCGCCGCTGGTCAACATGACCGCGCTGGGGGTCAACTACGTCCCGTGGCTGCTCACGCGGGGGACGCTCGTCCTCCATCACCCCATCGACCTCGGGCTGATGGTCGAGCAGATGCAGGAGGAGGAGGTCACGTTCACCATCCTGGTGCCGGCGTTGCTGAACCAGCTGCTCAAACACCCCGACGTCGACGACTTCGACCTGAGCGGCGTCGAGACGATCACGACCGGGTCGGCCGCCCCCGCCGAGTGGGCGATGGAGGAGTTCAACGAGCGGTGGGGGATCGAGATCATCAACATCTGGGGGCAAAACGAGGGGACCTCGGCGGTCAGCGGCCCGGAGACGACGCCGATGGACCGACGCGCGACGGACTTTCCGCGGTTCGCCGAGGACACCGACTGGGGGATCGACGACCCCCGGATCGACACCGTCGACATCCGGGTCGTCGACGCCGAGACCGGCGACCGACTGACCGAACCGGGCGAGGTCGGCGAGGTGAAGTTCCGGGGGCCGGGGCTGATGGCGGGCTACTACAATCAGCCCGACCTCACCGCGGAGGCCTTCGACGAGGACGGCTACTTCTACACCGGGGACCTGTTCCAGGTCGAGGAGGACGGCTTCATGAGCTTCTTCGACCGGAAGAAAGACGTCATCATCCGGGGCGGGTTCACCATCAGCGCGAAAGAAGTCGAGAACATCGTCCTCGAACACCCGGAGGTGGCGGACGCGGCGGTCGTCGGCGAGCCCCACGAGGACCTCGGCGAGCGGGTGGCGGTGTTCGCGGTGCCCAAGCCCGGCGAGGACCTGACACTCGAGGACATCACCGAGTACATGGGCGACGACGTCGCCGTCTACAAGCGCCCCGAGCGCCTGGAAGTCGTCGACGAGGTCCCGCGCAACCCGGTCGGCAAGGTCCTCAAGACGGACCTCCGCGACCGGCTGTGAGCGGTCCGGGAGAGAACCGAACTTCGGTCACGGCCTCCCAACCTTTTTTTCGCCCGTGTCGGGCGGACGGCCGTGACCGACGCGAGGCTGACCCACATCTCCGTGTATCGGATAAAGGCCCTCGACGGGGTCGAGCCCGACCGCGTCGATATCACTCCTGGCGGCGGGCTCGCGGGCAGCCGCACGTACGCGATGTACGACGACGACGGCCACATCAACGGGAGGCGCACCGCAGCGGTCCACTCGCTGGAGGCGTCGTTCGACCGCGACGCGGGGACGGTCCGGCTGTCGGCACCCGGCCGCGCGACGGAGACCTTCGACCCCGACGCCGACCGTGCAGCGCTGGAGGCGTGGCTCGGTGACCACCTCGGGATGGACGTGCGGCTCCGTGGCGGGAGCAGCGGCGGACAGAGCGACCGGGCTACCTTCGGCGACGGGTCCCAGACCGGACCGACGCTCGTGAGCGCTGCGACCGTGCGCAAACTCGCCTCGTGGTACGACGGTATCGAGCCCGGGGAAATGCGCCGGCGGCTCCGCCCCAACCTCGTCGTGGAGGGAGTCGAGGCGTTCTGGGAGGAGCGTCTGCTCGGCAGCCTGGACGGTGCCGTCTACGCCGACAGCAGGACCGCTGGCGGCGCGGGCGATTCTCCCCGGGTCCGTATCGGCGACGTGACCATGGCGGGGGTCGAACCTATCCCGCGGTGCGTGGTGCCGACCCACGACCCCGACACCGGCGAGGAGTACGACGGGTTCCGCGAGACGTTCGTCGAGCGGCGCGCCGGAACTACGCCACCGTGGTCAGACGAGGCGACGCTGGCGGGCAATCTCTACTCGGCGACCGTGGGGATGCGCATCCCCGAGGAGAAACGCGACAGCCAGCTCGCGGTCGGTGACTCCGTCGAGCTGCTCGACGGTGCGTAGCGGCGCGTGCCAGACCAAGTGTACCACCTACCCCGTCCCGGCATCGGAGCGAGTTCGCGGTCGTACCGGAGCCGGTGGGACGCCAGCGACGCCACCAGACTGCCCACCCCGACTATTATCTTTTTTTATTAAGAAGCGTGGGTATGGATGATGATATCGACCCACAGGCGAAGGCGGTGCTCGAAGCGCGGAAGTCGGTGAAACTCCCCGGAGGACACACGCTCTCCGTCGAGACGTACCGGGAGCAGTTCCGGGACTTGCTGGCGACACAGTCGAGTGAACCGGTTGAAACCGTCCGCGATTTCTCGGTCCCCGGCCCGGCCACCGACATCCCCCTCCGTGTCTACGACCCGGGAGGTTGTGGCCCGCTCCCGGTGGTCGTCTTTTTCCACGGTGGCGGGTGGGTTCTCGGCGGTCTCGACTGCTACGACAACCTCTGTACGCGGGTCGCAAACCGGGCGGAGTGTCTCCTCGTGTCGGTCGACTACCGGCTCGCACCCGAACATCCGTTCCCAGCAGCGGTCAAAGACAGCTACGCCGCGACTGCCTGGGTCGAGGAGAACGCCGGGGGGCTTGGCGGCGACCCGGAGCGGGTGGCAGTCGCCGGGCCGTCTGCCGGGGGAAACCTCGCAACTGTCGTCTCGCTGATGGCGCGGGACCGGGACGGTCCGGACCTCACACACCAGTATCTGCTGTACCCGTCAGTCAACCCGGCCGGCCTTCGGGAGTTCGAGAGCCACCGGACGTACGCGGAGGGGTACGGACTCACGAGGGCGAGCCTGCACTGGTTCGCCGACGCGTACTGCCCAGACCCCGTCGACAAGCGAAACGTCTACGCGTTCCCGCTCCAGGCCAGCGACCTCTCGGGGCTCCCGCCGGCAACGATACTCAGTGCGGAGTACGACCCGCTCAGGGACGAGGCCTTCGCGTACGAGAAGCGGCTGGAGGCGGACGGAGTCGACGTATCACACCACCACTACGGGACGATGATTCACGACTTCCTGAGCAGGACCGATGAGATCGACACCGCCGTCGACGGCATCGGGACGGTCGCAGACGACCTGACCGAGGCGTTCGAGCAGTGAATCCGCGGGGGTTCACACCCCACAGCGCGACGAGAACCGCGGATGGCTCTCGCGGACTGCTCAACGAGAAGCGTCCTGGCGGGGTGTCACGCGAGCACCGCGAGCGTTACACTCGTCAGGGCGTGACCGAAGGGAACGTCCTGACGGAGATTTGAACTCGCCGAGACGTGCTCGCTTTGCTGCGCGCGTCTCGTCTGCTCAAATCTCCGTGGAACTGTTTCGCTCAGCAGATGGCGAGCACACGCTACGCGGTGCTCGCCGGCTTGCTTCGTGAAAACGTCCTGACGGAGATTTGAACTCCGGTCCCTGGCTCCGCAAGCCAAGAGGATAGTCCACTACCCTACCAGGACTCACCCACTGTTTCGCGGTGGCGGTAAAATGGGTTACGGTTCCCGGGGGGATTCAATCAGTATTCTTATAATCGTCCAAGTCAAGTACAAAGCATGTCTGAGCGGGCTGGGTCAGCCGGTGGGTCGATGCCGGACCTGTCGGACCTGTCGGACGTATCCAACGTCCTCCTTTTGGCCCCGTCTCTGGGGAGCCACGGCCGCGCTGTCTGTTTCGACCTTCTCACGGAGACGCCGCCGGCGGAGACGAACGTGCTCGTAATAAGCTACACGCAGACGCCGGGAGAGTTCGTCGACGACTGGACCGACCACGTCGGGACACCTCCCATCCGCGGCGGGGTCGTCAGCGTCGGCCAGGGCGAGGCCGGTGCCGAGGACTCCTCGTGGGCGGTCAAGTCCGTCGAGAACCCCTCGGACCTGACCGGCGTCGGGATCGAGTTGAGCGAGTTCCTCTCCGGGATCGCCTCCACCGCCGAGGAGAGGGAGCATATCGCTGTCTGCTTCAATTCGGTCACCTCGCTGCTCCAGTACGCGGACCTCCAGCGGGTGTTCCGCTTTCTCCACGTCGTGACCGGGCGGATCAAGACCGTCGGCGGAGTCGGTCACTTCCACCTCGACCCCGACGCCCACGACGAACAGACGCTCGCGACGCTGAAGGGGCTGTTCGACGCCGTCGTCGAGGTCGACGAGAACGGGGGCTGGGAGATCCAGCGGTAGGCCGCTCGAAGGTCGACGTGAACGCACAGAGCCAGCTTCTGTTCGTGGCCACTCCTCCGGGGGATAAGACGGCAGGAACGACTGTGACGACCGGGAACCAGTGCGTTCGCCGTTGCCGGCTGTATCGGTGACGGGCAGCCGGGAAACGGGTCCGGCGCGGTCACGGATGCACGCGCCACGACCCGAATCGCGCCAGAAGGGTGTGTCCCGGACGGCGAGTCCCCACCCACAGTCGACGAGGCGGACGGGGTAGTCGTCTCCCGGACCAGCGAATACGTGTCGAAGCTCTGCCACGAGGTGGCCGTCAGCTTCGGGGAGTCGTTCCCGCCGCGTCCCGGCGTCGTCAACGACCAGGTAGTCGGGCCAGCGTCGACATCGGGTTCATCGGAGTAACTCAAACGGACGTTTGAGTCGTCACAACCGGTTTTTGACCGGGGGTACTCCGTCCAGATATGACGAGATTGAACCGCCGCGAGGTACTCGGCGCAGCCGCGGGCGTCGGCGCCCTCGCCGTTGCCGGCTGTACAGGAAGCACAGGCAACCCGGAGAGTCCGGGAACGGACGGCGGGTCCGGGAACGGCGGAACCGGCGGGGGTGGTGGCGGGTCGACGGCCATCGCCGACACCACGGTCCGGACGGTCGGAACGGACTGTCTCTCGGGCGACCAGCGGACGGACATCGCGTTCAAGAACGACGCCGGCCGCGTCGTCGTGACCGGCGTCATCGAAGCGGCGACCCCTTGCCACGCGGCGACCCTCCGGGACGCGAGCTACGACGCCGGCGAGGACCGGCTGCGCGTCGATCTCGGGACCGAAGACGACGGCTCCGAGGCCTGCGAGGAGTGCGTCGGCGGCATCGCCTACGAGGCGATCGTCTCCTTCACCGGCGACGTGCCCCGCGAAGCTTCCGTGGCCCACGACGGCCAGGGGCTCGCCTCCGCAGCCCACGGCAGCGCCTCCGCGACACCCCCGGACGAGGACGGCGGGACCGACAGCGGTTCCCGCACCGACGACGGTTCCGGGGAGGACCGCTCGGGGTCGGACGGTGGCACCGACGACTCGCAGCCGGTCCTGCAGGGGTCCTCGCTGACAGTGACGGACGTTTCCTCGGGTGTCACGGAGACGACCGCCGACATCGCGTTCCGGAGGGACGCCAACGAGGTCCAGGTCCGGGGCATCATCCAGGGCAACGACAGCTGCAAGACCGCCGCAGTCGGGGACGTGTCGTACGACCCCGAGGCGGACGCACTCGCGGTCGACATCGTCACGGTGGACCGCGAGGGAACGGAGGAACAGGCCTGCGCCCAGGAACTCGTCTTCATCAGCTACGAGGCCACGGTTGAATTTTCCGGCGGGCTCCCGCGGGAGGCATCGGTCTCGCACAACGGCCAGGGCGTCGGTGCGGCGGCACACGGGAGCGCGTCGGCGGGCGACGGCTCCTGACGGTCACTCCCGCGAGACCGCCACGAGGGCGATACCAGTGACGATGACCGCGCCACCGGCAAGCGTCAGCAGCCCGGGTATTTCACCGAACAGCAGCGCGGCGAGCGCGGCACTGCCGACGGGCTCACCGACCAGCGAGACGCTGACGACCGTCGATTCGACGTGTTCGAGCGCCCAGTTGATCAGCGTGTGCCCCAGGATCCCGGGGCCGATAGCCATCCCGAGAAAGAGGGTCCACTCGCGGGGCGGATACCCCAGCAGGGCGGCGTCGGTGGCGAGTGCGACCCCGAGCAGTCCTAGTGCCGCCACGGTGTAGACGACGAGCACGTAGGGGACCAGCGGGACGCGCTGGCGGATACTCCGGCCCGAGAGGACGTAGGCGGCAGCCGCGGTCGCGCCCGCGAGCGCGAGCGCGTTCCCGAGCAAGGGGGCGGGCACGGCCGACCCCGACAGCCCGTCCGCCGAGAGCACGACCACGCCGGCGATGGCCAGCGCGATCCCGACGACGGTCCGGCGGCCCAGCGTCGCCCCCAGGAGGAGGACGGCCCCGGCAGCGACGAAGAGCGGTTGGGTCTGGACCAGCGTCACCGAGGCGGCGACCGTCGTGAGGTCGACGCTCGTAAACCAGGTTGCAAAGTGGACTGCGAGCGCCAGTCCCGCCAGCCCCGCAAACAGCAGGTCCCGACGCGAGAACGAGCCGCCGGCCCCGCGAGCGAGCGGGGCCAAGAGAAGCGTCGTAAACAGCACGCGGTAGAAGGCCATCGTCGGCTCGGGGGCGGCACTGAGCCGGATGAGGATGGCACTGGTGCTGGCGGCGGCGACTGCCACCCCGACGGCCGCCAGCGCCACCCGGCGCTGGCCAAAGCGGGCCGTCAGCCGGGCGAGCGCGGCAGTGGACACGCTCTGAGGGTCCGACCGGGGGGCACTAAATCTCCATGTTTGTCGGGCCCTCCGTCCCGGACCTTTTGTAAGAGGGCGGGACCAGCGCAGGTATGACAGCGAGCACGGCACGGGTCGGGACTGACTCGAACGGGGTGGCGTCAGGGCAGCGTGCGCTCCGGCCAACGGCAACGCTTAAACAGCATACAGCCGTGTCCAACGCACACTAATGGGTGCAATCGAGGACGTCTACGAGGACCTCGACGCGGACGTCTCCGAGGAGGAGTTCCGCGAGGCCGTCGAGTCGAAAGTCGAGCAGATGGGGGGCCTCGCCGACGAGGAGACGGCCGCGATGCTCATCGCCCACGAGCTCGCCGACAGCGAGGTCGGCCAGGTCGCGGACGTCGAGCCCACTATGGACGAGGTGAAGTTCATCGCCAAGGTGGTCTCGATGGGTGACCTGCGCACCTTCGAGCGCGACGACGGGGAGGGTCGGGTCGTGAACGTCGAGGCTGCAGACGAGACGGGCTCGGTCCGGCTGGCTTTCTGGGACGAGCAGGCCCAGTCCGTCGCCGACGGTGCCCTCGGCCCGGGCGACGTCCTCCGGGTCAAGGGTCGCCCGAAGGAGGGGTACAACGGGCTAGAGGTGAGCGTCGACAAGGCCGAACCCGACGAGGACGCCACCATCGACGTCGACTTGGACGGGGAGACGACGGTGGAGTCGCTGACGATGGGGCAATCCGACGTCACGCTGCGGGGGCTGGTGCTGGGGACGGATTCGGTGCGCACGTTCGACCGCGACGACGGCTCTGAGGGCCGTGTTGCGAACCTGACGCTTGGCGACGAGACCGGGCGGGTGCGGGTCACGCTGTGGGACGACAAGGCCGGCCGCGCCGAGGAACTCGAGCCCGGGACGGCCGTCGAGGTTGTCGACGGCTACGTCCGCGAGCGGGAAGGTGACCTCGAACTCCACGTCGGCGACCGCGGCGCCGTCGAGGAAGTCGAGGGCGAGGTGGCCTACGAGCCCGACGCCGACCCCATCGCGGAGGTGGAGATCGACGAAACCGTCGACCTCGCGGGTGTAGTCCGGTCGACAGACCCCGTCCGGACGTTCGACCGCGACGACGGCTCCGAGGGCCAGGTCCGGAACGTCCGCATCCAGGACGACACCGGTGACATGCGCGTGGCGCTGTGGGGCGACAAGGCGGACGTCGACCTCGCGCCCGGTGACGAGGTGCTCACGGCGGATGTCGAGGTCGAGGACGGCTTCCAGGACGACCTAGAGGCCTCCGCGAACTGGCGGTCGACGGTGGTCGTCCTCGACGACGCGAACACGGGCACAGACGTCGTGGACGCTGGCGGAACAGCCGGCGAGGCGGCGGACGAAGCTGCCAGCGGACGTGGAGGGAAAGCCCGCGGCCAGTCCGGGCCTCCGGCAGACTCGGGAGACAACGACAGCCCGGGGCTCGACGCCTTCGCCGACGGCGAGGGGCCGGCCGCGAGCGGGGGGGCAAGCGACGGAGTCGCGGACAGCGGAGGTACCGGTGACGGGGCTGCGGACGGCGACGGCGGGCAGACGGCCGCCGAGCGCGTCGAGTTCACGGGGACGGTCGTTCAGACCGGCGACCCGGTCGTGCTGGACGACGGGAGGGAGACGATGACGGTCCGAACCGACGCCCGACTCCAACTCGGCGAGGAGGTCACCGTCAGCGGCCGGCTCGCTGGGGAGACACTGGAGGCCGACGAGGTTCGGTAGCGCGTGTAGGAAACTCTTAAGACCGCAACACTCCCGATGTGGGGTATGAGCGTCGAGCTACCGTTCGCGCCGGTGGACGCGGTCATCCGGCGGAACGCGGGGGACCTGCGCGTGAGCAGGGAGGCGACGGCCGAACTCGCCCGGCGCATCCAGCAACGAGGGGCACGCATGGCTGCGGACGCGGCCGGAGGCGCGACCGAGGACGGCCGCAAGACGCTGATGGCCGAGGACTTCGGCGTCGAGCACGTCCCGGACAAGGACAGTCTGGAGCTGCCGATCGCGCCAGTCGACCGGATCGCCCGTCTCGAAATCGACGACCGCTACCGGGTCGCGATGGACGCGCGGGTCGGGCTGGCGACGGTTCTGGAGTCGTTCGCGGACGACGTCGCGGCCGCTGCAGCGACGCTCGCCCGCCACGCCGACCGCCGCACCGTGAAGGCGGCGGACGTGGCGACGTACTTCGAACTCGGACAGTACTTCGAATGAGATACGGCCACCGCGAAGTCTGCCTCGACCACGAAACCGGGCGACGCCACCCGGAGAGCCCGGACCGGATCCGAGCCGTCCGGCGCGCGCTCGCCGACCACCACGGCGTCAGCTACGCCGAGGGGGACCTGGCCGACATCGAGGCGGTGCTCGCGGTGCACGACGACGACTACGTCGACGACCTGGAGGCGTTCTGTGCCGACGGCGGCGGCAACTGGGACGCCGACACCGTCGCCGTCGAGGCGACCTTCGAGGCGGCGCTGGCCAGCGCCGGGCTGGCGGAGTGGGCCGCAACGGCAGCTCTCGACGGCAGTTCGGGCCGGGAGACTCCCTTCTCGCTGGGGCGACCGCCGGGCCACCACGCCGTCGAGGACGACGCCATGGGCTTCTGTTTTTTCAACAACGCCGCCGTCGCCGCCCAGGCAGCCCTCGACGCCCGGGAGGGCGTCGACCGGGTAGCCATCCTCGACTGGGACGTCCACCACGGGAACGGCATCCAGGACATCTTCTACGACCGGAGCGATGTCCTCTACGCCTCCATCCACGAGTCGGGCCTGTACCCCGGGACCGGGAAGGTCCACGAGACCGGCGACGGGGAAGGGAAGGGGGCGAATCTGAACGTTCCCTTCCCCCCAGGGACAACCCACGGCGCGTATCTATCGGCTCTCGAGGACGTTGTCGCGCCGGAGCTACGCGGGTTCGACCCCGACCTGCTGGTCGTCAGCGCGGGCTTCGACGCCCACGAGCACGACCCCATCTCGCGGATGCGGGTCTCGACGGAGGGGTACGGCCTGCTGACAGACCGGGTCAGGACACTCGCCGACGAGGCCGGCGCGGCGCTCGCCTTCGTACTGGAGGGCGGGTACGACCTCGACACGCTCGCCAGCAGCGTTACCATGGTCCACGAGGTCTTCGACGGCTACGAGCCCGTCGAGGAGGGGACGGAGGTCGACAGCAGCGCGCGCAACGTCATCGACGCGGTGGCGGACCAAGGCTTCGGCGACTAGCGGGCCATCCTGGGAGGAGAAGTCAGGGCCGCGGTGTGAAGTACCGGGCCAGCTCGGCCCCGAACGCGTCGGCGAGGTCGGCGACCGCTGCGCCGGCCAGCACCTCGTACCCCTGCTGTAACGCTGAGTCGACGTGGGCACCGAGCGCAACGTCGAACAGCCGGTCGCTCTCGCAGAACGCCGCCGCCGACGTAACCGCCCGCTCGCGCTCGACGACGTAGCGGTCGCCGTCGATGAACGGACCGTAGGCGTCGGTGTCGGCGTAGGCGTCGACGAAGTTCCCGGCGTGTTCGCGGACGTGGACTGGCGGCCCCTCGTGGCGTTCGACAGCCGGCAACTCGGCGACCGGTAGCTCCAACAAGAGTGCAGCGTCGTCGGCCTCGTCCCGGGCGAGTGCGACGGTCCGGAGCACGTCGAACCCCCGGCGGTCGAGTTCGTCGGCCAGGCCCGCGAGCGATTTGTCGAGTTGTGGCCACAGCTGGTCCTCGACGACGTCGGGAGCCTCGAAGCGGACGGCGAGTGGCGTCGTCCCGCGGGCGGTGACGTGCTCGCGGACGGCAGCAGCGTCGAGGGGGTCGGGGTCGTCGGCCTCGAACAGCTCGACCCGAGGGTCGGCCAGCAACTCGCGGGCGTAGTGCTGGAGGCGGGCGACGTTCTCTGGCGAACAGACCGCGGCAACGTTGCGCTCCGGGTCGGTCGGGTCGACGACGACGAGTGGGTCGTCGAAAGCGGGGTCGGCGTCGTCGGCTTCGTCGTTCCGAGACGGCGCTTCCATCTCGCGAGTAGCATGGCTCTCGGGGTCGAGTTCGACCGGCGGGTGCCAGTCGGCGGCAGCCTCCACAAGTTGACGGAAGCCGCCGTACTCCCAGACGAGCAGTTCGAGCAGGAAGCCCGAGAACCCGCGGGTGCGAAGGTCGCTGCCGTAGACGCCGACTCCCTTACAGAACTGTTTCGCGACCCGTGTCTCGTCGGCCAGCTCCCCGTCCAGCCGTCCCTGGAGATAGCGGGTGTGAAAAGGTGTGCGGTCGACCGCGGACTGGATGGCAGTCGCACGCTCGACGGCGAAACAGGGGACCAGGTCGACGTCGTAGCCGTCGTAGCTGCCGACAACGTAGGGGTGTTCGGCGTACTCCTCGTGGCCGTCCGGGAGGACCGCGTGACCGACCTGGAGGCCGTACTCTTCCAGTAGCTCGCGGTCGAGGCCGGGCGGGAAGGCCACGAACAGGTCGATGTCGCGGTCGCCGGCCAGCCAGGTGTCTCGGGCGGTCGAGCCGACCTGGAGGATTTCGGCGTCGACCGGCAGGTCCGCGACGGCGGCCTCGGCACGCTCGGTGAGGGCGGCGACGGTCTCCCGGAGCTGTCGGCGCTCGTCGTCAGTGGGGACGCCCTGCTCGCGGACCGTCGCCGTCACCGCCGCAAAATCGTCCTCGGACATGTGCTGGGCGTCGGGAGGGGTGCGTGAAAGCGTGTCGGTACCGCGGGAAAGCGAAACGCCTTTTGGACGGTTCCGACTACGATTGGCTGTGAGCCGCCGTAGCTCAGTTGGTAGAGCACCACGCTGTTAACGTGGTTGTCCCAGG
>CAZOWU010000040.1:0-13182 GCA_964583735.1 uncultured Halobacteriales archaeon
ACCCGTCACCGGAGCGGAGCGTGCCGGCTACCCGTCACCGGAGCGGAGCGTGCCGGCTACCCGTCGGCGACGCCACAGACGTCGATGGCCGTCGCCGCGAGCACCTTCGCGGTGTCGACAAGCGAGTCCAGTTCGACGGACTCGTCGGCACCGTGGAGGTTGTGGCCCACGGGCCCGACCGTCGGGCAGGGGATGTCGTAGTAGTTGACGTAGAACCGCTCGTCCAGCCCCGCGAGCCCGCCGACAAACTGCCCCTCGGCGTCACAGACTGCCGTGGCGTGCTCGCGGGCACGGTCGACGACGGCGGCGTCGCGGTCACACTCGTGGGGTTCGGCGTTCCAGCCGAACCACTCGACGTCGGGCGGGTGCTCGGCGAGCCAGTCGTCCTCGGCGACCACGCTGTCGACGGCCGTCTCGACCTGGCTGCGGACCGCCTCGCGGGTCTCACCGGGCGGCCACCCGACCCGGCACTCGACGGTCGCCTCGGCCGGCACCGTCGACGGCCAGTCTCCGCCGGCGACGATCCCGGCGTTGAGGTTCGTCACCGCCCCCTCGGCGGCGGGGTCCTGGTTGACCGCCGGCTGGAAGGAGATGCGCTCTTTGCGCTCGCGGTCCAGTTCTTCCAGCCCGGTGACGACCCGGGCCAGCCGGTCGACGGCGTTCTCCCCCTCGTAACCGAAAGCGGCGTGGGCGGCCTTTCCCTCGACGGTCACCCGGACGTACATCACGCCGCTGCTGGCGATACCGATGTCGGGGATCCCGAACGCCTCGGGGATGATGGCGGCGTCGGGCTGGTAGCCCCGCTCCAGCGCCGCGAGCACGCCGCCGGTCCCGCCGGCCTCCTCGTCGATGGTCGACTGGAGTATCAGGTCCCCCGCCAGCTCGACGCCCGACTCCTGGAGTGCCCGGGAGACGAACAGATTCGCCGCGAGTCCCCCTTTCATGTCACAGGCCCCGCGGCCGTACAGCCGGCCGTCCTCGCGGGTCGCCGTCCAGGGGTCGTAGCTCCAGTCCTCGGCATCGACCGGGACGACGTCGATATGTCCCGACAGCGCCAGCGACGGCCCATCACCCGCCCCCTCGACCCGCGTGGCCACGTTTGGCCGGCCCTCGTAGCCCACCTCCTCGTAGGTTTTGGTGTCGAAGTAGCCGGGGTGCTCGCGGTAGGAGTCGACGTCGGGCTCCCAGACGTCGGGCTCCAGCCCCAGCGACTCCAGCTCCCCGACGACCAGTTCCTGTGCCGGCCCCTCCTCGCCGGAGACCGACGGCGTTTCGACCAGGCGGGCGACTAGGTCGAACAGCTCCTCGCGGTGCTCCTCGATGTACGTCTGGACCGTCGCAGTGGGTCCTGCCATACCCAGAGGGCACGGTGCAGGCACTTATACTGTCCGGCGGGATGCGTCCTGGCGACGAGGGGTGAGCGCTCACTCCTCGCCGGGAACGAGCAACGCCGGGTCGTCGAGGGTGAGTTCGACCCGGTCGTCCGTCAGCGTCCGGAGAATCAGAGTCAGCTCGCCGTCCTCCAGCGCCGTCTTCAAGAGCGCGGCCGCCGCCTCGTCGTTCCGGTCGTAGTAGACCGGGACGAACACCGCGAGCTCCCGGACGGCGTCCTCGAGTACGACCAGGGCGGCGACGGACTCGCCGGGCGTCGACCGGAAGACCTCGTAGCTGTCGACGCCGTCGGCAAGCGCCGTCTCGAGGGTCTCGAACTCGTTGTCGGGGACCAGCACGTCCAGCCCGATGTCCGCGACGCTACCGTCTCTGGCGGTCACATCCCCCGGGTGGAGTTCCAGCGTCTCCCACCCCTCCTCCGCGTAGGCCGCGGCCTCCGCATCCATCTCCTCGAGCAGCAGGTCCCACCACTCCATCCCCTCGGTGTCGTCCGGTCCTGGCACGCCAGGTGGAACGCCCGGCCGACGCAAAAGCGTTCGCATGACACGCATTCGGGCTGTCACGCGCCAGGCCACCCATCGCACAGGAGCCTGGAACCCCCGGGAGACCCCGTCATATTGGAAACACGACAGGACCGAGACGGTTGCCACTGGAAGGTTGGCCGTCATCGTCGAACCCGGATACCGTACCTCGGGGGCGCGAGGGGGGAATACACTCGCTGCGGCGGCTGCGGAACCGACACTTTCATTATCTACACCTGACACTGCTTGGGTATGCCACGGGACGAAAGCGATAGCCAGGTCAATCGTCGGACGCTTCTCAAGGCTGTCGGTGGGGCAGCCGCAACAGTATCGGTCGCCGGCTGTGGGGGGACCCAGAGCACACCCACCGAGGGGGATGGCGGCGACGGCGGTGACGACAGCGACGGCGGCGACGACGGCGACATGGATACGCCCGACGAGACCGACGACACCTCGACCGAGGACGGAGGGGACGGCACCTTCGAGGTCGGCGTTACGATGGGGCAGATGGACTCGGGGCTCGACCCCCACGACCACGCCGAGACGAACACGGACATCATCGTTTCCCAGGCCTACGAGGGGTTGTTGGGCCGTGACAAGGAAGGCGGTATCGTGGCGTCGCTGGCCACGGAGTGGGAGCGCGTCGAGGCCGGTACTGCACGCTTTACGCTCCGGGACGGCGTCACCTTCCACAACGGCGACGACCTCACCGCCGAGGACGTCCGGTACAGCATCCGCCGGATCGAACTCGAGGACGTCGGCGGTGCCCTCCCCCAGGCGGGTGACCTGGTCGGGGCGGGGAGCCTCGACTCCGTCGAGGCGGGCGACGGCGAGGTGACGGTCAACTTCGCCAGCCTCAACCCGATCGTCTTCTCGCTGTTCGCCACCAACGGCCAGGTCATGCAGCAGTCCTGGGTGGAGGACAACGGCAGCGACTTCATCAACCGCAACGTCAACGGCACTGGCGCGTTCCAGCTGTCGAACTACGAGTCCGGCAACGAGGTCGTCCTCGAGCCCTACGAGGACTACTGGCAGGAGACCGCGGCGGTCGACGAGCTGACGATCAACGCATCCTCGGAATCCAGTACGAGAGTCAACCGGCTGCTCGCCGAGGAGTCCGATATCGTCACCAACGTCCCGCCACAGGAGGTCTCCCGCGTGGAGGGGTCGGACGTCGCGTCGGTCAACCCCGTCCCGAGCACCCGGATCATCTTCCTGCAGATGCGCTACGACCTCGAGCCGTTCAGCAGCGTCCAGTTCCGGCAGGCGATGAACTACGCCGTCGACGTCGGGAGCATCATCGAGAACGTGCTCAGCGGCTTCGGCGAGATCACCGGCCAGCCGACCCTCTCGCAGTTCACCGGCCACAACCCCGACATCGACCCGTACCCGCACGACCCCGACGAGGCCGAACGCCTGGTCGAAGAGTCTGGCCACGCCGGCGCCGAGATCACGCTCCAGACGCCGATCGGTCGGTACCTGAAGGACGTCGAAATCGCCCAATCAGCCGCCAACCAGATGGACTCGCTGTCGAACGTTTCCTGTGACCTCCAGCAGCGGGAGTTCAATTCGCTGGTCCAGGACGTGACCGCCCCCAACATCGAGGACCGGCCGCCCTTTACCCTGCTGGGGTGGGGCAACGGGGAGTTCGACGCCTCCCAGACGATCATCCCGCTGTTGACCAGCGGTGGTCCGCTGACCGTCCTCGAGAACGACGAGATCGACTCGCTCATCGACGACGCACAGAACGCCGCGGACCCCGACGAACGGGAGCAGATCCTCCAGAACACCAACCAGCGCCTGCACGAACTCGCGCCGTGGGTGTTCCTGCACCAGCAGTTCAGCGTCTACGGCGTCTCCGACGACATCAGCTGGCAGCCCCGCTCCGACGAGATCATCGACCCGTACACCGCGACGCAGAACTGACGGGAGATGTCCCTCGGTCGCCTAGCTATCAAGCGAAGTTTGCAGGGCATCGGCGTCGTCTGGGGCGTCATCACCGTCGTGTTCGCCCTGCGCTTTATTACTCCTGGCAGCGTGATCAACGCGGTCGCACCGCTGGATGCCTCCCAGGAGACCCGGCAGGCGATCGCGGCCGAACTCGGGCTCGACCAGCCGCTGTACGTCCAGTACGGCCAGTATCTCGGTGACCTCGTCCAGGGCGATATGGGCTTTTCCTACGTCAAGGGCCAGGCGGTCGCGACAATGGTCTTCGAGCGGGTGCCGGCAACGGTCGAACTCGCGGTCGCCGCGACGGTCGTGGCGGTTGTCCTCTCGATCCCGCTGGGGGTGTTGAGCGCCACCCGTCGCAACTCGCCAGTCGACTACGGGGCGACGCTGTTTTCACTTGGCGGGATCAGCACCCCGAACTTCTGGCTGGGGATCATGCTGATCCTGGTCTTCGCGGTCCAGTTCGACGTCTTCCAGACCAGCGGTCGGGGCGTGACCTCGGTCGCGGTGGTGGCCTCGCTGGTCGGCCCGGAGCCGTTCGTCGGGGCGCTGCTCGAGTGGCTCTCGTATATTACCCTGCCGGCTCTCGCCCTGGGGACGTACTTCATGGCGCTGATCACCCGGCTGACCCGGTCGGGGATGCTCGACGAACTGGGGAAGTCCTACGTCCGGGCGACGCGCGCGAAAGGAGCCCCCGAGAGCCTGGTCCGGTACAAACACGCGCTTCGGAACACACTCATTCCGGTGATCACGGTGCTCGGCCTCCAGCTCGGGACGCTGATCGGCGGGGCAGTTATCACCGAGGCTGTCTTTTCGTGGCCGGGGCTTGGGACACTGGTCATCGAGAGTATCAACCTCCGTGACTGGCCGGCGCTGCAGGGGTGTCTGATCGTCATCGGGACAGCCTTCGTCATCGTCAACATCGGCGTCGACATCATCTACGGCTACCTCGACCCACGGGTGGTGTACGACTGATGGTCTCCCCGCGCGTTATCCGGAACCTGAAAAAGCAGTTCCGGAACAGCCTGCTCCCGAAGATCGGGCTCATGCTGGTGGTTGTGATCCTCCTGGTGGCGGTGTTCGCGCCGCTGATCGCGCCACACGACCCGACGGCACAGAACCTCAACCAGACCCAACTCCCGCCGCTCGGGTTCACCGAGACCACAAACGAGACCTCCGCCCAGCTGGTCGACGGCGAGGTACAGACGGTCACCAACGTGACGACCATCGAGGCGGAGCTGTCCCACCCGCTGGGTACCGACGGCCTGGGTCGTGACATGCTCTCTCGAATTATCTACGGCGCCCGCACGTCGCTTCTGGTCGGTATCTTGGGGACGCTGCTGGCCGTTCTCGTCGGGGTTCCGGTGGGGCTCGTTGCCGGCTACCGCGGCGGGACCGTCGACGACACGCTGATGCGGGTCGCCGACATCAGCCTCGCCTTCCCGTCGCTGGTGCTCGCCGTGGCGCTGATCGGGCTGTGGGGCCGGGCTGCAGTCCCCATTCCGGACCCCTTCGTAGCTGCAGGACTCGCCGGCGGGATGCCCGCCTCGACGACGCTGCCGGTGACGGTGGTGGTCGTCGTCGGGCTGGTGAACTGGGTGTGGTTCGCCCGCGTCGCTCGCGGGGAGGCGCTCTCGCTGCGCCAGCAGGAGTACGTCAAGGCCGCGCGGGCGCTGGGCGCCGGCGACACCCGTATCATCGGGCGCCACGTCCTACCCAACGCCATGACCCCGATCATCGTGCTCGGGACGGTCCAGATCGCGGCGATCATCCTGCTCGAGAGCGCCCTGTCGTTCCTGGGATTCTCCGGGACGACCCTCTCCTGGGGGTTCGACATCTCCCAGGGCCAGGACTACGTCTCCTCGGGACAGTGGTGGATCGCGACGATGCCCGGGCTCGCGATCATGCTGTCGGTCATCGGGATCAACCTGGTCGGCGACTGGCTCCGTGACGCGCTGGACCCGGACATCGAAGGGGAGGGTGGCACATGAGCCGCGAAACCGGCATCCAGCGCCAGCCGCCGGCCGGGACGGACACACTGTTGTCCGTGCAGGGCCTCTCGACCCGGTTTTTCACCGAGGAGGGACAGGTCAACGCCGTCGAGTCCGTCTCCTTCGACGTCCGGGACAACGAGATCCTCGGTATTGTCGGCGAGTCCGGCTCGGGCAAGTCCGTGACGGCGCTGTCGCTGATCGACCTCGTGGAGTCACCCGGCCGGGTCACCGCCGGGGACGTCTGGTACCGCGACGCCGACCTCGCCGAAGAGTACCGCGGGGACGACTCGGTGGCCGTCGATGGCGACCACGTCGACCTCCGGACCGTCTCCGAGCGGGTCCGGCGGGCACTCCGCGGGCCCTCGTTTAGCATGATCTTCCAGGACCCGATGAGTAGCTTCAACCCCTCGCTGACCGTCGGCGAGCAGATCGCCGAGGCCGTCGAGGTCCAGCGCCGGGCGCGGGCTAACCCCCGGTCGACCCGGTCGCGGACCCAGGGGTACGGCTTCGGCCGCTTCTTCGTCGACACGCTCGTTCCCGGCCGGGGGTACGTCACCGAGCCGAGCACGGAGCGGGCTGTCGAACTGCTCGAGCAGGTCGGCATCCCCGACCCCGCCGAGCGCGCCGATGAGTATCCCAACCAGTTCTCCGGCGGGATGCTCCAGCGGGCGATGATCGCCCAGGCGCTTGCCGGCGAGCCCGACCTCCTGATCGCCGACGAACCGACGACGGCGCTCGACGTCACCATCCAGGCGCAGATCCTGAACCTGCTGCGGGACATCCAGACCGAGCGCGGCATGAGCATCGTCCTGATCACCCACGACCTGGGGGTGATCGCCCGGATGTGCGACCGGGTCTGTGTGATGTACGCCGGCGAGGTCGTCGAGCGGGGCACCCTGGACGACGTTTTCGAGACCCCCGTCCACCCCTACACCCAGGGACTGCTGGGGTCGATCCCGGACCTGCAGGACCCGCAACCGCGGCTCCAGCCCATCGAGGGCAACGTCCCCAGCCTGCTCGACGAGGAGATGGGTGACCGGTGTTACTTCGCCGACCGGTGTCCGAAGGCGATGGAGGCCTGCCTGGAGCGGCCGAGTGAACGGCCGGCCGACGGAAGCGGGGAGCACCAGGCGAGGTGTGTCCTCACCGACCGCGAGTACTCCCCGGCCGAGGCGCTCCAGGAGGACTACTTCGAGGAGTTCGAAGCGGAGGGAGACGGAGACCGGGGTGACAGGAATGAGTGACGCGGCCCCCCTTGTCGAGGTCGAAGGGCTGGAGAAGTACTACTACGAGCAGGACTCGGTCCTCGACCGGCTGCTCAGTCGGGAGCCGGTGAGCGTGAAGGCCGTCGACGGCCTCGACTTCGAGATCCACGAGGGGGAAACCCTGGGGCTGGTCGGCGAGTCCGGCTGTGGCAAGTCGACAACCGGCGAAACCGTGTTGCGGCTGCGGGAGGCGACCGACGGGCAGATACGCTTCGACGGGGAGGCGCTGTCCGAGATGACCGACGCCGAACTCAAGGCCTTCCGCCGGCAGGCCCAGGTGGTCTTCCAGGACCCCTTCTCCAGTCTGGACCCGCGGATGACCGCCGGCAATATCATCACCGAGCCACTGGACATCCACGGCATCGCCGACCGCACAGAGCGCCGCGAGCGGGCGGTCGACCTCCTCGAGCGGGTCGGGCTCTCCGCGGACCAGGTCGACCGCTACCCCAACGAGTTCTCCGGCGGCCAGCGCCAGCGGATCGGGATCGCCCGCGCGCTCGCGCTCGAACCCGACTTTATCGTCCTCGACGAGCCCGTCAGCGCGCTGGACGTCTCCGTCCAGGCACAGGTGCTCAACCTGCTCGAAGACCTCCAGGAGGAGTTCGACCTCACCTACCTCTTCATCGCCCACGACCTGAGCGTCGTCCGGCACATCTCCGACCGGGTTGCGGTGATGTATCTCGGGGAGATCGTCGAGACCGGCACGGTCGAGGACATCTTCGAGGACCCCGCGCACCCCTACACCCAGGCGCTGTTGGAGAGCGTTCCCCGGGCGAGCACCGACGAGCAGGGCCGGCGGGTCGACGCCCTCGAGGGCGACGTTCCCTCGCCACGGGAGCCGCCGGCGGGCTGTCGGTTCCACACCCGGTGTCCCTACGCCCGCGAAGCCTGCCGGGGCGAGGACCCCGCCACCGTCGAGGTCAAACCCGGCCAGTACGCCGCCTGCTTCCGGGCCGTCGACGACCACCCGTACTGGGAGAGTGAGTCACTCGACCACGCAGGGGCCGACGCCAGCGAGGACTGACGGCCTGGCCCCCTGTCGCTCGGGACCGGGTTGCTCGACCAGTCATCCTCGAAAGCCACCAGGCCGGGCTGTCCCTGCCGGACTCGCTCTCCCCGCGAGGGCTGTGAGAGCCCCTCTTCGACCCGACTGTCGGCAGTCTTGGCTCACCCCACAGAAGATGACAACCCGCGGGAGAGTAGCCCTGGCTGGATTCGAACCAGCGTCAGCGGCTCGCTTCCGCGGACGGTGAATCCGAACGCGTCCAAAGGCCGCTATGATTGGCCACTACACCACAGGGCTTGCACCATATGGTAACGCTGTCCAACACAAGTACATTACTCTCTGTTCGAGTGAGTGGTGGTCCGGCGCGGTGCGGAGCACGAATCCGGGAAGTTATGTCAGCCCGGGAAATAATATAGCCAATGGAGTCTGCGTGGAGCCAGTCGACGGTCGAGGATGTCGGCGGTGGGCACCTGCCCAAGCGGGGCAACCGTGTCAGGTAACACCGCCACCGCCCGCCTTCGCCGGTCGAGTGTCGCGCTGTCCCGGTATTTCCGGCGGCTGTTGACCCCACCGCTCCCGGGGGATGGACTGTTGCTGTTCGGGCTCCTCGAGGGAGTACTCGGGTGGGGACTCTCCTGGCTGTTCAGCCAGAACCCCGGTCTGGCCCCGTTCGGCCTGGTCGAATCGGTCGTCCTCGTCTGGGTTGTCCTGACCGCCGGGATCATCTTCGTCGGGGTGACCTACACCGCGCCGACTGTCCGGCGCAACCGGGTCTGGGTGGTCTGGGGTGTGCTCAACGTGGCCGCGACCTCGGTCAACCTCGCGGCCCTGGCCGGGGCACTCCCGCTGGAGCTAGTCACGTACGCGTACTGGCACCCGTGGCTGGCAGTCATCGGGGTCGGCTATCTCGTGACGGGGCTGTACAACTGGAACAGCCCACAGATACGGCGACAGGAGCGACTCGTCTACGCCGCCGCTGGGGTGGTGACACTCGGCCTCCTGGTCGCGAGTCTCGGACCGCTGACAGTGTTCGTGACTCGCAACGTCTTCTTGATCGGCGGCGTCCTCCAGTTCGTCCCGATCGCCCACGACGTCCTCGCCGACGCAGTGCTCATCGCCCGCCAGCAGTGAGACTCCTGACCGACCAAACAGTGACCCACACCACAACCCGCCCACGAGCTGACTGATGTACGACACCATCCTACTCCCGACCGACGGCAGCGAAGCCACGACCGACGCCGCGGCCCACGCGTTCAGCCACGCCGAGCGCTACGACGCCGCGATACACGTGTTGTCGGTCGTCGAACTCTCGAGCGGGCTCGGGACCGCCGGACGCGACGAGGCGGAACTCGACAGCCGGGAGCGCGAACGCGCAGCCGCGGCCGAGCAACTCGTCGAGGAGCACGCCTCCGAGGGGGCCGAGACGACCGTCGCCGTCGAGTTCGGCAACCCTGCGAGAGTCATCACCGACTACGCCGACGAGGTCGGCGCCGACCTCCTCGTCATGAGTACGCGGGCCCGGGGAGGAGCCAAGCGGGTGGTCTTCGGCAGCGTCACCGAACAGGTGATCCAGGCAGGCGAAACGCCCGTCCTGGCCGTCCAGCGCTGACCGTGGCTCATAGTGATTCGTGTCGTCTGTTCCCGGCGCGTGCCGACCCCAATGTGGGCAATCGCCGGGACATCGGGACAACAATCACTATCAGAGCACGCGCAACCGGTACCCCTCGGCGGCCGACTCGTCGGTGACGCGTCCCGTCTCGATGGCCGCGGTCAGGACCTCCGAGACGAACTCCTTTGGGACGCACACACCAATGAAATCGGCCCCATCCCGGCCGGTCGTGAGCCGTGCCATCGTCTTCTCCGTGCCGTCGTCGTTGTAGATGCTGCCGACCTGCTCGCCGTCGCGGCGAAACCGCAGGGTCACGTCGGTCGGTTCGAGCGTCTCGAAGCTCACCTCGAACACGAAATCCTCGTCCTCGGCGCGGGCGAGCACGAGTCCGTCGTGTTCGGTCACCATCGTGTCCATACCCGGGCTTGGGGACTCCCGGACTTACCCCTTCGTTCTCGGGGGAGACCCCGGGGGTCGCCGACGGCGAGCGCGGACGGTGTTACGAAACTTTATATCGTGACAGTCGTTGGCAATCGAACGTGAGTTCCGACACTGCTCAATCGGCCCGGAACAGCGAGGACAGTGACGACCAGAGTGCCGAGCACCCGCTGCCGCCGTATCCGACGGAGCTCGGTCCCCCGGAGTTGCATTTTTTCTACCAGATACGCGACCGACTGGGGTTCGGCGAGAAGGCGCTGGCCACGCGCGACCTCTACCGAATGAAGATCCTCGGCCAGGGGGACACGTTCATCCTCGGGCATCCGGACCACATGGAGCGGGCGCTGCTCAGCGACATGGACAAGTTCCGGAAAACGAACGACAACCTGATCGCCTTCGGCGAGGGGTTGCTCGCCGTCGAGGGCGAGGAGTGGCAAAAGCAGGCCAACACGCTCCAGCCGCTGTTCCGGCGCAACAGCGTGATGGACTACGCCGACGGGATGGTCGAGCAGGTGCGCCGCCGGACCGCGCGCTGGAGTGACGGCGACCGGTTCGAGCTCCAGCGGGAGTTCACCGACATGACACTCGACGTCATCTTCGCCACGCTGCTCGGTCGGGAGCTCGAACTCGAGGGGAACCGCGACCTCCGGGAGGCTGCCGAGAATCTCCACGAGTGGTTCGTCCCCACGTCGTATTTCCTGCCCGACTGGGTGCCAACACCCTCGCGCCGCCGGTTCAGGCAGGCCAAAGAGACTCTCGAGCAGGAGTCACAGCGGCTGCTCGACGAGAAGGCCGGCGACGCGCCGACGAACCCGATGGAAGCCGACGACCTGCTCTCGTTGCTCGTCGGGCTCCGGGAATCCGGGATGGCAGAGGACACCGGGATGCTCACCGACGAGCGGCTGCGCGACCAGATGGTGACGATGATCTTCGCCGGCCACGACACCACGACGACCACCCTCACGTTTGCATTCTGGGCGCTCGCCAACAACGACGACGTCCGACAGCGCTTCCACGAGGAGGTCGACACACTCGACGGTGAGCCGACGCTCGACGACCTCGACGACCTCGAGGTCACCGACAACCTCGTCACCGAGACGCTCCGGATGTACCCGCCGGTGTACTCCCTGCCCCGGGTGACCGAAGAGGAGGTCACCGTCGACGGCTACCGCATCCCCGCAGACGAGACCGTGGCCTTTCCGATCCGGCAGATCCAGCGCGACGAGCGGTGGTTCGACGACCCCGACGAGTTCCGGCCTTCGCGCTGGGACGGCGACCTCCGCTCGGAGATCCACAACTTCGCGTACGCCCCGTTCAGCGGCGGCCCGCGGATCTGTATCGGCCGGGAGTTCGCCCTGCTCGAAGCGAAGCTCACTCTCGCCACCATTGGCCGGGAGTTCGACCTCTACTGGCTCGGCGAGAACGAGGAGAGTGGCGAGCCCCCGACAGCCCCGGAGATGACCCTCCGGATGGCGCCGGACCAGGAGTTTCTCGTCACCGAGCGGTAGTGGGTTCCCCTGCGGGCCTGCCACGCTCCCCGTCCACGGATTGCGCCGGCGGTGGTCGCGAACTCCGGTGGCCACACCCCGCGGCGGCTCCGGTCACAGCACCGACTCGACCTCACCGAGCGTCTCCAGCACGTAGTCCGGGTCGATGTCGCTGTCGGCCAGGTCCGCGCGGTCTGTGACACCCGAGAGAACGAGCACGGTAGCCATTCCAGCACGCTCGCCGAGCAGCAGGTCGGTGTCAAGACGGTCGCCGACGACCAGACAGTCCTCGGCGGGGACGCCGAGCCGGTCGAGTGCCAGGTCCCGCGCGACGCCGGAGGGTTTCCCCAGGACCCGGTCGGGTTCGCGCCCGACCGTCCGGGCGAGTGCACCCACGATGGCTCCCGACCCCGGGACGAGTCGGCCCTCGTCGTAGGGGATCGCCCGGTCGGGGTCCGAGCCCAGGAAAACCGTCCCCTCGTCGACGGCATCCATCGCGTCCATCATGTCGTAGTAGTCGAAGTCGTTCGTCCAGGAGCCGAGCAGAACGGTCGCCTCCGCGGGGTCGTCGGTGAGCCGGACGTCGGCGGCGCGCAGTTGTTCGGCTAGTCCCTCGTCGCCGACCAGCAGCACCGGGTCCTCGGCGTGGTGCTCGGCGAGGTACCGGGTCGTGGCGACGCCAGCGGAGCAGGCCTCGCCCTCGCGGGCGTCGACGCCGAGCTCCCGCAGTCGCTCGACGTAGGCCGCTCCGTCCTTCGTGGGGTTGTTCGAGAAGAAACACAGCGCACAGCCGTGTTCGCGGAGAGCGTCGACCCCCGTTGCCGCGCCGGGAATGAGGTCGTCGCCGCGGTAGACGGTGCCGTCCAGGTCGACGATGGCGCCGCTGACCATAGGCAGGGAACGGGCTGGGCGGGAATAACGGCGGCGGTCCGCTGTGTCGTGGTAACTCCGTTCTCGACTCTTGACCATAACACGACAGAGCGTGTCATCGAATTCAGCTCATAGCTTGAGCGTCTGCCGGCCAGGATGCTCTCCCCGTTCAAACGTGGTGATTGCTGCGACGACCCGAGGACACAGCGCGAGAAGCACTTCTGTTCGTGCGTGGACGCGGCCCCAGGCGCGGACGTGCCCGAGACCGCAGTAGTACCAGACAGACCCGTGTTGGAGTTCTCGTGTAACCGGTCGCGTGCCGTAGACGTTCTTGTAGTAGTCCACAGAGCCGCGAGAGAGGTCCGGTGGCTCGTGAACTCGTGTTCGCCCCCGCTTCGAGGGGTGAACACGTCGTCCTCCAGCAGAAACTCGAACTCGAGATGTTCAAACAGCGGTACTGTCTCGGTGGCCGCGACATTCAAGAAGTCATCTACCGAAGCTACGCCCTTCAGAGGTGCGCTCGTGTTTGACACACTTCCCGCCTGCTGTTTCGTACGTGGCGCCCTCTATCACGCTAATACTGCCGGCTGTCCGTCTCTGAAGACTCACGCCATCCCGGGGTGGCAAGTCTCTTCATACGGTCGTGCGTA
>CAZOWU010000041.1:0-13097 GCA_964583735.1 uncultured Halobacteriales archaeon
GAGTGCTCCGACAGGGATTTGAACCCTGGTCATTGCCTCGAGAAGGCAATATGATTGGCCGGACTACACTATCAGAGCCCCTCGAACGCACGCAAACGTAGCGATAGAATGCCTTTAACGATTGCGTTTCGCCCTCACTCGTCGTCAAAGGGAGAGCCTGCGGCGTCGGGCTCGTGGCCGCTGAGGCTGATGATGTTCTCCCGTCCGACCCGGAGCTTACTGATCTCCCCATCCTCCTCCATTTCGGAGAGGAGCATGCTCACCTTCGATTTCGACCACTCGGTCTCGTCGACGATGTCGACCTGCTTCATCCGCCCACCGTTGTCCTCGAGCAGCCCGCGAACGCGGTCATCGTCGGAGAGCAGGTCCTCCTCGGAGACCGCCGTGCTCGCGGCTGGCTCCTGTGGCTGGGTCGGACTGGCTTCGGCGGCCGATGGAGCGTCCGACCCGCCTGGCGAACCCGCCCGACCGTCAGTGCCCCCTGCGCTGCTAGTGGGGAGTCTGTCACTGTACCAGGCCAGCCCACCCAACCCGAGCAACACCACCATCCCGAGCGCGAGCATCAGCAAGTTACCGCTCCCGTCGGGGGCCTGCCCGTCGGTTCCGTCACCTGGGCCGTCCTGCCCGGCCCCCGGAGGTTCCGTACCTGTCCCGGGGTTCGTCTGTGCGGGCGTTCCGGCCCCGGACCCGGCTCCATCCCGGACGTACTCGACACGCGGGCGGGCGTCGGAGAACTGCTCCTCGCCGACCCAGGTGACCGTTTCGCTGTCCGTCAGTGTCTCTCCGGCGACCGAATCCGCCGCGGGGCCGACGCTATCGAAGGCCAGGTTCGGGCCGTGGCCGAACACGAGTTGTTGGTCGGAGCCGATGTACATTCCGCCCTCGAAGACGTCGGAGACGACCACGCTGTCCTCACGGACCTGGGCGAAGCCACCCCACTGGAAGGAAAGTTCGACGACGCCTACAGCCTGCGCTCCCCCGATCTGCGTGCGCACGAACGCCGCCCGCTGGAAGTCGGTCGCCGTCATGTTCCGCCCCGTCGCCTCCGTCCCGAAGGTCGTCAGTCGCTCGGCCCGGGTCTGAAAGTCCCGGACGAACTGGGGCTCGGTACGCTCGAACTCGGCGGCGTACGCCTCGAAGGTAGCCACCTGCGAGTCGTTCTCGAGCAGGCGCAGGTACTGCAGCGTCCACCGGGCCGACCCATTCTCGGATGTCGTGACCTGGAAGACCGTGCTGTCGAACCCGTCGGGTGTCGTCTGGGGCAACGGCTCGGGAGCGGTCTGTGGCAGGGGGTCACCGTCTCCGTCCGGTTCGAATCCCCAGTCGCCCGAGACAGCCGGGGCCACAGCGAGCACCGGGGCCGCGGCGACGGCTGCGAGTACCAGAACTGCGACGAGAGTTACCGCCCCCGGCCGTCGAGTCATCTATCGGAATCTCTGCCGGCCGGCACAAAAAACGCTGTGTCTACCGGTCGGCCACCGCCTCGGCGAGTGCCTCGACGGGGTGGGGTGGCGTCTCGCCCTCGACGGGCCCGTCGGCCAGCTGTGACCGACACGAGGCACCGGGCGCAACCACTCGCTCCCCCGGGCTCTCGGCGACCTGGTCTTCGAGGATGGAGCCGATCGCCCGACTCATCGAGTAGTGTTCGGCCTCGTAGCCAAAGGAGCCAGCCATGCCACAGCAGCCCGAATCGAGCGCATCGACCACGTACCCGGCCCGCCGGAGCACGCCCACCGCGTGGTGGTCACGTTTGACCGCCGTCTGGTGACAGTGGCCGTGATAGGTCAGCGTCTCCCCCGGCTCCTCGAAGTCGATGCGCTCGTCGAGGCGGTGGCGGTCGATATACTCACAGGCCCCGTAGGTGTTGCGCGCGACCCGCTCGACGGTGTCGCCGGCCAGCAGGTCCAGGTAGTCGGACTGGAACATCACCGCATCCGAGGGCTCGACGACGACGACGTCGTACCCCTCGGCGAGGTGGGGCGCTAGCGCGCGGACGTTTGCCCGCGCCCGCTCGCGAGCGGTGTCGAGAAATCCCTTCGAGTGTGCTGCCCGGCCGCTCGGCGCAACGTCTCCCGCCAGGCGGACGTGGACGCCCGCCGCCTCCAGCACTCTGACCGCCGCCTTCCCGGCCTCGGGGTGGCTGTAGTTGGTGTAGGTGTCCGGGAAGACAACTGCCTTCCGGGCCGCAGGTTCGGGGTCGACGGCTGGCTCGCGGCCGTCCATCCAGTCGGCGAAACTCTCCCGGCGAAACGTCGGTAACTCGCGCTCGCGGGCGACCCCGATGGCCTTCTCGGCGACGAGCCCGCTTCCCGGGAGCTTCTGGACCCAGTTCGAGACCGGCGCGAGCGCGCTCGCCAGCCTGCTCACCCGGTCGATGTTGGCAAAGAGGCGGTCCCGGAGCGTGGTCGCACCCTCCTGGTGGGCCTGGTACTCGACTTCGGCTTTCAGCTTGGCCATGTCGACCTCGCTGGGGCAGTCCCGAGCACACCCCTTGCAGCCGATACACAGGTCCATCACCTCCGAGACGAACTCCTCGCCCGCCGGGTCCTCCGGCAGGTCACCACTCATCGCCTGCCGGAGCATGTTCGCCCGCCCGCGGGTGCTCGTCATCTCTTCCTCGGCCGCGCGGTAGGTCGGGCACATCACGCCGCCAGTGGTCTCCTGCGGGCCGCGACACCCCCCACAGCCGTGACAGAGTTCGACCATCCCCTGCATCCCGTTGTCGTTGTCCCACTCCAGCTGGGGGTCGAAGCCAAGTTCGAAGTCGTAGTCCGGGTCGAAGCGGAGGTCGTCGGTCATCTCGACGACGCGGGCCCGCTCTGGAACGTCTGCCCCGGGTTCCCGGTAGCCGACAACCTGCCCAGGGTTGAGCAACCAGTTGGGGTCGAAGGCCTCCTTCAGCGCCAGTGAGAGGTCCCAGACCCGCTGGCCGTACAGCTTGTGGTTCCACTGGCTGCGCGCCCGGCCGTCGCCGTGCTCGCCGGAGACGCTGCCGGCGTGTTCTGCGACCAGGTCCGTCGCCTTCTCCGCGATGGTCCGCATCGTCCCCACCCCGTCGATTGTCTTCGTGTCGACCAGTGGGCGGATGTGCAGGCAGCCCGGACCGGCGTGGCCGTAGAAGCTCGCGACCGCCCCCTCTTCGGCGAGCAGTTCCTGGAAGCCGGCGACGAACGCGGGCAGTTGCTCGGGGGGGACTGCGGCGTCCTCGATGAAGCTGATGTGTTTTTCGTCCGTCGTGCGACCGAGAAGGATAGGCAGGCCGCTCTTGCGGAGCTTCCAGAAGCGGTCCCGTTCCGCCTGGTCGTGGGCCTCCGCCGCCGCCGTCGCGTACACCGGTGCGTCGGTCCGTTCTGGAGCCTCCTCCTCAGGCGTGGCCGCTGTGTCCGTCCCCGGCGCGCGGTCGGCGAGCATGTCCGCGACCTTCTGTCGACCCTCGTCGTCGCTGTCGGCGTAGAACTCCACGAGCAGGACCGCTCCAGTCCCCTCGGCGACCATCTCGTCGACGAGCGCGCCGAACTCCTCGGTGTCGCGGGCCAGGTCGAGCAGGACGTCGTCAAGCACTTCGACAGCCGCCGGGTCGTGGGCGACGATCGGTGCCACGTCCGAGGTGGCGTCGAGGAGCGTCTCGTACTGTAACAGCGCCACCGCCTTCGTCTCGGGAACTGGCTCCAGCGAGACGGTCGCTCTCGTGACGATGCCGAACGTCCCCTCGCTGCCCGCCAGCAGCCGGGCCAGGTTGACGGTCCCCGTCTCCGCCTCCTCGACCAGCCGGTCGAGGTTGTACCCCGAGACGTTGCGCTTGAGGTCGGGGTACGCCTCTTCGACGGTCTCGCGTTCGTCGAGGACCCGGGCGACGGCGGCGTAGACCCGCTGCTCCGCATCGCCCTCGGGGTCCGCGCGCTCGCGAAGCTCGTCGACCGACAGCTCGCCGAACTCGGTCACTGTTCCGTCCGCGAGGACGACCTCGCAGTCCTCGATGTAGGCGTCGGTCTTGCCGTACTGTAAGGAGTGTGAACCTGTGGAGTTGTTGCCGATAGCGCCACCAAGCGCGCTCTTGTCGCCCCACGCCGGGTCCGGTGCGAACTTGAGGTCGTGCTCGGCCAGCGCGGCGTTGAGGTCGCCCAGGTAGACACCGGGGTCCGCTCGCGCGACCCTGTCCTCGGGGTCGACCCCGTGGACCCGGTCCATGTAGCGGGTGAAATCGAGGACGACGGCCTCGTTGACCGTCTGGCCGGCGAGACTGGTCCCGCCCCCGCGCGGGAGCACCGGGACGTCCCGTTCGGCACAGAGTGAAACCACGGCCGCCACGTCCGCAGTCGAGCGCGGGAAGACGACCCCGACCGGCGTCACCTCGTAGGCGCTGGCGTCGGTCGCGTACAACTGGCGGGAGTACTCGTCGAAGCGAACCTCGCCGTCGACGCGTGCCTCTAGGGCCGCGACGAGGTCCGGGCGCGTCTCCGCACCGCCTTGGTAGTCGTAGTCCGCCCGGGGGTCTGCAGCCGGGCCGGACCCTGCGTCGTCGACACCCATACCCCCACGTTCGGCCCCGCCCCGAATAATCCATCGCAGTCCCGTCCGGCTGCGTTCACGACCGCCGCGTAACACACGCCTGGTTTGTCCGCTCGGCCGGGCATAAATCCCGTAGTGGCGTCCGACGGTTTTACAAACCATGAGATAGATGATATGAGTGACATGGTGCAGAAGATCGACAGACGCAAGATTATCAGGGGACTCGGTGCCGTTGGCCTGCTCGGGCTGGCGGGCTGTGCTGCCGACGAGGAGACCGACGAGCCCGGAGACTCGGGCGGAGATGGTTCCGGCGGGGACGACTCGGGCGGGGACGGTTCCGGCGGGGACGACTCGGGCGGGGACGGTTCCGGCGGGGACGACTCCGAGATGGGCTCCGAGAGCGACCTCGACCAGCTCAGGGTGGGTGTCCTCCAGCCGGTCACCGGTGACCTCGGTGACCTCGGCGAGCCGATCGCCAACGCGGGGGAACTCCCGGCAGCACAGCTCGAGGGAGCAGACCTCCCCTTCGAGGTCGACATTCGGGTCGAGGACACCGAGACAAACCCCGAGGTGGGCGTCAACCGGGCACAGACGCTGGCCGACGCGGGCTACCCGTCGATCACCGGAGCGGCATCCTCCAGCGTCACGATCCAGGTCGCCCTCGACGTACTCTTCGAGGAGGAGGTCGTCGGCATCTCCCCGGCGAGCACGTCACCGGAGATCACCGAACTCGACGGGGAGTTCCTGCTCCGGGTCGCACCGACCGACGCTCTGCAGGGGGTTGCCGCGGCGAATCTCGCCGTCGAGGAGCGGGGGTTCGAGACTGCGGGGACGTTCTACCTGAACAACGCGTACGGCCAGGGACTCAACGACGCTTTCGTCTCGAACTTCGAGGAACTCGGCGGCGAGGTAGTCGCCGAGTCGTCCTTTGAGCCGGAACAGCCGTCCTACGACTCGGCACTCGGGACAGTCCTGTCCGAGAACCCGGACATGCTCTACGTCGTCGGGTATCCTGCCAGCGGCGAGCAGATCTTCCGGGACTTCTACGAGAACTTCGACGCCGGCCAGTACACCGTCATCGTGGCCGACGGGATGCAGAGCAACGACCTCCCGGGGGACGTCGACAACCCCATGGAGAACGTGCTCGGGACGGCGCCGGCTGCCGTGGGTCCTGGCCGCGAGACGTTCGAACAACTGTTCCGGGACGAGTACGGGCTCGGGATGGACGCCGAGCCGGGCGTGTTCACCGCCCAGGCCTACGACGCGACGGCAGTCCACCTGCTCGCGCAGGCCCAGGCAGGCGACCTCTCCGGGCCGGCAGTCGCCGACGAGGTCCGTCCGGTCACGAACACCGGTGGCGAAGTCGTGACGCCAGAGAACCTCGCCCAGGGACTCCAGATGGCCGCCGAGGGCCAGGAGGTCGAGTACCAGGGCGCCTCGAGTACCATCCAGTTCGACGAGAACGGCGACCTCGCTGCTGCGACGTTCGACCTCTTCGAGTTCAGCGCGGACGGGTACACCGTGACCGACCAGGTCGAACTGTAAACCCAATCGGGTGAGCGCGCTGCGGCCTCATCCGCCGAGAAAGTCCTGGCGGACTTGTTCGTCGGCCAGCAGCGCGTCCCCGTCGTCCTCGTAGCGGTTCTGCCCCTGGACGAGCACGTACCCCCGGTCACACCGCCGGAGCGCCTCCTTGGCGTTCTGTTCGACCATCAGGACGGCGGTCCCGTCTGCGTTGATCTGGTCGATCCGGTCGAAGGTTTCCTCGACCAAGTCCGGAGCCAGTCCTGCCGACGGCTCGTCCAGCAACAGGAGGCCCGGGTCGAGCATCAGCGCCCGCCCCATCGCGAGCATCTGCTGTTGGCCGCCGCTCATCGACCCTGCCTTCTGGCCGCTGCGTTCCGCGAGGATCGGAAACCGCTCGAACACTTGCTCGAGTCGGTCCTCCGGGACCGAATCGAGGATGTACGCACCCATCTCGAGGTTCTCGCGGACCGACAGCGACGGAAAGACGTTCTCGCTCTGTGGCACGTACCCGATCCCGGTACGGATGATCTCCTCCGGGCGGAGGCTGGTGATGTCGTTGCCGTCGAACGTGACCGAGCCAGCCATGTGGGTGGTTAGCCCGAACACCGACTTCATTACGGTCGACTTGCCGGCGCCGTTCGGACCGACGATGGTCACGAATTCCCCCTCCTCGACGGTCATGTCGACCCCTTCGAGGACCTTGAGGTCGCCGTATCCAGCTTCGAGGCCGGAGACGGAGAGCAGTGCCATCAGATATCCTCGCCGAGGTAGGCGTCGATCACGCGGTCGTTCGACCTGACGTCAGCCGGTGCCCCCTCCGCGAGGACCTGTCCCTGGTGCATGACGATCACGCGCTCGCAGTTGTTCATAATCATGTCCATGTCGTGTTCGACCACCAGAAAACTGTACCCCTGGGCGCGGAGTTCGTGTAACCGGTCGAGGAGCTTCTCCTCGAGAGACGGGTTGACACCGGCCATCGGTTCGTCGAGCAGCAACAGGGCGGGGTCGGTCGACAGTGCCCGCGCGAGTTCGAGGAGCTTTCGTTGCCCACCCGAGAGGGAGCCGGCTTTCTCCCCGCCCAGGTGGTCGATCTCGAAAAACTCGAGTGTTTCCCAGGCACGCTCCCGGAGTTCCTGTTCCTGTGTGACGACCTGCCCTCTCGCGCCCGGCGTGACCGACCGCCAGAGCGACTCCCCCAGCTGGTGTTTCGGACCGAGCATCATGTTCTCGATGACGGTCATTTCCGGGAGTTCACGGGCGATCTGGAACGTTCTGACCAGCCCGCGCGTGGCCATCTGTTCCGGACGGAGCCCGGTCACCTCGGTCCCGTCGAACACGACCACGCCGCTGTCGGGCCTGTGGATGCCGGTGATGCAGTTGAACGTCGTCGACTTGCCGGCACCGTTCGGGCCGATGAGTCCAGTCATCACCCCCCGCTCGATGGAGAAGCTGGTACCGTCGACGGCGACGATCCCGCCGAACTCCTTGCTGAGGTCCCGTACCTCGAGGATCGGGTCGTCAACTACCGGCGCGTCCGTCTCTGACTGCGCGGTACTGTCGGCTGCTGTCCCGGTGTCGGCGTCCGCCCCGGTATCCGGTGACTGCTGTGGCTCACTCATCCTGCCCACCCCCGTCGCCGTTTCCAGCACCCTGTCCGGTCCCAGTGCCTGCCTCGTCCCCGGCCCCGGGAACAGGGGTGGAGCCACGCCGGGAGAGTGATGTCGCCGCGGCCGTTTCCTCGCGGTCGCCGAACAGTCCCTCAGGACGATTGAGCATCAGTACCACCAGGATCACCCCGACGACCACCCAGCGCAGCTGGTCGAGACTCTCGGCGAGATAACCCAACAGCGGGGCGACGTCCAGCGCGCCGAGCTGGATGACGGCGTCGTAGATCGTCGCCGGGGCGTCGGTAGCGATGTTCTGGCTGACCACCGTCCGGAGGAACCGCGGCCCCTCGAAGAGGAAGGCCGCGAACACGAACCCGCCCACGATGCTCCCGAGGTTCGACCCCTGGCCCCCGATGATCAGGGCGATGAAAACGTAGAACGTGACGATCGGCCTGAAATCGTTGGGGCTGATCTGCGAGCCGCGTCCGAGCCAGAGGATGCCGCCGAGCCCGATGAGCGCGGCACCGAGCGTGAACGTCTTGACCTTTGTCGTCGGGGTGTTCTTGCCGAGAGACCTGGCGACGACTTCGTCTTCCCGGATGGCTTTGAGCACGCGGCCGAACGGCGAGCGGATCAGACGGCGAAGCACCACGAAGGCAACCAGGACGAAGACGAGCACTACGAGCGCGTACACCAGCCGGTCGACCTGTGTGGTCGAGAGCCCGACCGCCTCGGTGGCATCGTACAGCCCGGTCCCCACGGACCTGAGTACCGGCAGGTCGAACAGCAACTCGACCACCTCGTCACTCGGGGATTTGTACCGGATTCCCTGGCCCCCGCCGGTACCGTAGACGACCTCGCCGACCTCGATCTCTCTGAGCGTGCCCGAGAGCACCGACAGCCGGATTATCTCCGAAAACCCCAGCGTGATGATCGCGAAGTAGTCGGCCCGGACCCGGAGTGCGGGCAACGAGAGCAGCGCACCGAAGGCTGCGGCGGCGAGTACCCCACCGAGTATGCCCACCCAGACCGACATATCGAGCCCGCCGACGGGCGAGCCGACCGGGTCCGGGGGGGCCGTCAGGATCGCCATCGTGTACACACCGACCGCCATGAACCCGGCGATGCCGATGTTGAACATGCCCGTGTACCCCCAGTGGAGGTTCAACGCGAGCGTGAGCAACGAGAACGCCGCCGTAAAGAGGGTGATCCTGGTGAGGGTCCCGGTTATCTCGCCGAGTGCGACGCCACCGAGCGTGCCCAGCACGAAGAAGCCGACGTAGGTCACGAGCAAGAGCCCGCCGATACGCAGCAGGTCGCGGCGGAGTCTGGACCCGTCCCCCGAGTCCGAGGTCAACGGTCCCCCGGCCTCGTCCTTGTCGGGGTCCCCGTCGGTACCGCTCATGTCGTCGCAACACCTCTAAACAGGCCGTCTGGCCGGAAGAGAAGCACCAGGATCATCAGCGTGAACGCCGCGATGTAGTTGAGGTCCGAGGGGATCCACACCAGCGAAACGTTGAGGGTGAGACCGATAACCAGCGAGCCGGCGATCGCCCCGTATATCGACCCGATCCCCCCGAGTATCGTGCCAGCGAAGATCAGCAACAGCAGAAACCAGCCGAGATTGATACTGATCTGTGATTGGTCCAGGACGATCAGGTAGCCGGCCGCGCCTGCCAGTCCGGCTCCGATGACCCACGTGGCGGCGACCACCCGCTCGGTGGGGATACCAGTCACCAGCGCGAGGTCCTTGTTGTCTGCCATCGCCCGCATCGACTTCCCGAGTTTCGTGTACTGCAAAAGCACGTGGACGCCGACGATCAGCGCCACCGCCAGGACGACCAGCGTCGCTTCGTGGAGATTGATGCCGAATCTGGTCGGTGCCGATGCCACGACCCCCCGGGAGTCCTGAGTGTACACGAGCGCGATCAGATACCGCAACGCGAGTGCGACCCCGACGCTCGCGATCAGCACCGTGATCCCGTCGGCGTCGCGCAACCGTTTGAACACGAGTCGGTCGACGAGCAGGGCAACGGCGATCGTGACCACAACCGCTGTGACCAGTCCGGCAACGATCGCGACCGGTGACGTGACGATGTCCATCCCCAGGTCACTCGCCTGCGCACCGCCGTCGGCGTCGAGGAGGAGCCGGCTCCCCAGGTCAGCCACGCCCACGCCCCCGACCACGTACGCAACCGTCCACCCGGTGAACGCACCGGTAGTGATGAGATCCCCGTGTGCGAAGTTCGCGAACTGGAGGATACTGTAGGTCATCGAGAGTCCGATGGCAGCGAGCCCGATGTACAGCGAGTCCACGACCCCGCTCCAGAGCAGCGACAAGAGCTGTGAGAGGCCAAGCGCGCCGACTGCGACCTGTCGGAGCAAGTCGACCGCCAGCACTGCCAGGAGGACAGCGAGAAACAGCCCGACGAGCTGCGGACCCGTCACCTCCGTCAGTGACCGTCTCAAGTCTGTCGTAGCCATCTATGCTGGTAGTCACCACCGCCTCTACTAAGCATTTCGCTCGTCTCGCACCGTCCGGGCCCGTTCGAGCGGTTTGCGCACACCGGACCGGGCTGTCCCGAGCGCCGGTCCCGCCGGTGTCACGGTTTCGACCGAGCAGCCCTGCTGGGCGGGTCCCGCTGGAGCAGGAACCGGTACGCCGTCAGCACGAATCCCGCCAGGTGGGCCGACCGCGGCAGTCACCTCGACGGGAATGGGTCCAACGAGCGGACTGACGAGGAGTGCAGGACGAACACTGCCGGCCGGTTCGCGTTCGACCGCTACGTCGCCGTCCCGACGGAAGCCGCCAGCGTGTTCGAGGGAGTGTCGGTCCTGTAGCGCCTCGACCAGACAGGCGCCGGCCGGACGGCGGTCGCCGGGACAGAAACACTCTGTGCCGACGAACCCGCCCAGCGTCACTGCGACTCCTGGATATCCGCCTCGGGTGCGTTCGTCCGCACGCTCTCGATGCCCTGTCTGGCCTTCTGTTTCGAGGCGTAGCCCTCGCCGCTGTCGGCGATGATGTTGCCGTTCTCGTGCCGGAGCCGCCACCGGTACTGCCCCGCCTTGTCCTCGTACAGTTCGAAGGTCGCGGACATATCCGGCTGTTGACGCGCCACCCAAAAATAGCCGGCGGCAGTCTCAGGGCGCCAGCCGGTTCTTCCTGCCTTTCATCTCCCGCTCGTAGTAGTCGAAGGTGACCGGGCACCAGTCCGCAGCGAGGTCGAGCATCTCCTCTGTCATCTCTCTGATTTCCCACTGGGCATCCGCCGCTGCGCGCATGTCAGCCACGTGCATCAACATCCGGACATTCATCGACATGACGAGATTGACCTTCGTGCCGATGGGGAGCACGAAGCGGGCGTCCTCGGGGGGCATCCCGAGGTCGAGCAGCTCCTGGTAGGACTCGACGGCATCGGCGACGGTCTCCCGGAACAGTTCTTCGCGCCGCTGGACGGCTTCCTCGTCGACGTCGGCGGTGCGCTGGTTGCGCCCGACCCAGTCTGGGTCGGTCGCTGAGGGGGGCACGACGACGAGTTCGCCCTCGCGGACGTCGGCGGGGTCGACGTCGTCAAAGGCGACATAGCGCATCGACTGGACGTCGAAGGAGACGTGACGGTGCCGGGTGATTTGTGCCATACACGAGCGGCTGACGCCCTTGACCGCGACGGTGGCCTGGGGGTGCTCGAAGGGACCGAAGTGGCCGTGGTCCATCAGGCGGGCGATGAGCGTTTCCGTTCGCTCCTCGGTGGTGTCGCCGTCGATACTCGCCATGACCTCCTCGAAGGGCGTCTCGGCGACGAAGTCCTCCATGTAGTCGTTACGGGCAGCCTGGCAGATGAGCCGCTCCGGGTCCGGAGTGGCTTCCAGCAGCGTGACCTCCATACGCCTACCGGCGGCCACAGCCAAATAACGATAGCGGCTGGCTCCTACAGGGCCTGCCAGGGCGAGGGGTCACCGCCGAGTCCGCGGACGCGGACCTGGCGCTCCGCCTCGCGTTCGCGCAGCTGCACCTCGGCGTCGAAGTTCTGTTTGAGCACCTGGAGGGTCTGCTGGTCGTGGGCGCTCTCGTCGATGGTGAACAGCCCGACGAAACCCGCACCGTCCAGCCGCGAGGAGAGGACGTGACAGAACTTGAAGACGGTCTTCTCGTCGGTGTAGGTCAACATCGTGGACAGCGAGGTCAGTCCGAACCGGCCGCGGTCGTACCCACCGACGTCGACGCGCTCGAGTGCCTCCGTGATGCAGACGCCGATGCCCGTCAGGTCTGCCGGGTCGGAGACGCGGTGGATGTGCGTGCCGTTCTCGAGTTCCGTCCTCTCGCGGCTCCCTTCGGCACGACAGTCGACCACGCTGAGCGCCCGCCCCTCGAACCCCGCCCGGGAGTCGATGTCGTCGGTGAACCCCTCGGCTGGACCGCCAGTCGTGACCGCGATGGCAGCCTCTCCGCGGGTCAGCCCGTCCGCGAGCAGCGACTGCAAGAGCCCATCTTTCCCCGTCATCGCCGGGCCGGAGATGAGCAGCGTTGCTCCCGGCGGCACTGTTTGCAGGCGGTCGATATCGAGGGGGGCCGAGAGGTCGTAGGCCTCGTAGTCAGTCGTCTCGGTCATCATCGACCCTCCGGATGGTCGCGATGAATTCCTCGTCGTCTGCGGTGTCGCCGATGGTCTCCGAGAGGCGGTCGCGCAGTCTCTCGACCTCCGCGGATAGCCGCCGGTACTCCTCGTTCTCCGCCAAGGCCCGTTCCCCTTTCGTGGCCTCGAGTGTCGCCCGCTTCTCGACCAGCGCGTAGTACTCTTGGAGCAGGCTGTCGTACTCCGAGCGCGTCAAAAGCGCCTCGACTGTCTCGCTGAGTTGCTCTTTGCGGACCGGCTTCGAGAGGTATGTGTCAAAGCCCATCTCCAGAATGTCGAAGTCCGGGTCGACGGCTGTGACCATCGCTACCCGGCAGTCGAGACCTTGCTTGCGGATCCGTTCGAGCAGCTCATCGCCCGACAGTCCGGGCATCCGCCGGTCGAGCAACACGACGTCGATGGAATCGTCGAGACGTTTCAGTCCTTCGTCACCACTCTCGGCCATGCGGACCTCGTAGCTCCCCGCCAGCCAGAGCTCGTAGGTTTCGGCTACGTCCCGTTCGTCCTCGACGATCAGCACCACGGGTTCGTCTGTCCCTGCCATCTCGTCTCGTCGGTGATTGTATTTCATCCCACATAGCCCTGTGGGTTATTACAGCGTACGTCCCCTCCCCACAGCCCGCCACGGACCACCGGAGCCCATCACGGCCCACCGCGGTTGAACACGGCTCACTACCAGATTCGTCACCGCCAGCACACCCCGCGCATATTTTGCCGGCCGGGAGTTCGATAGGCTTAAACTGCCAGGTCGGGAACTACCGGAAGCGGGCTCGTAGATCAGTGGTAGATCATCCCCCTGGCACGGGGAAGGCCCGGG
>CAZOWU010000042.1:0-12927 GCA_964583735.1 uncultured Halobacteriales archaeon
GAGGATGGCGACGACGACCGCGAGCGCGTCGACGGCGTTGACGACCCCGAAGAGGCCGCCGTCCTCGTCGATGACCGGCATACCACCCTCTCGATTGACCACTCACTAAGACCTACCGACACGCCCTACAGGTCCTCGCGCAGCCGGGCCAGTTCCTCGTCGACGTCCTCGCTCTCGTCGGTATCACCGCCCATCTCGGTGGCTGGCCGGCGCTCCCGCGACTCCCCGGAGTCGGTCAACACCGCCCACGTGGCCCCACCGGCCACGAGTGCAAGCAGCGCGTAGATGGGGATGTTCACAACGGGGCCGTACAGCTCCCGCAACGTGGGCAGCGCGAGGTAGACGAACACCGCGAGCGAGACCGCGCCGCTGTAGCCGAGTGCGCGGAGCCGGTCCATACCGGTGGTATGGGGTGTTGGTTCCTAATAGCTGTGCCCCGGACGAAGTGAGAGCCGTCTCTCCCCGGCTATTCGACGGTTACACTCTTGGCGAGGTTCCGTGGCTTGTCGATCGAGCGGCCGAGTTCGTTGGCGACGTGATACGAGACCAGCTGCAGCTGGACGTTCGCGAGCACGCTCGCGGCCCGGCGGTTGGTCGCCGGTAGTTCCAGGAGGTGGTCGGCGTAGCGCTCGACGTCGCTTTGCCCGTCAGTCACGGCGACGACTGGGGCGTCACGCGCCTCCACCTCCTTGACGTTGCCGACGGTTTTGGTGGCCAGTTCGTCGTCGCCGGTGACGACCGCGAAGACGGGCGTGTCGTCCGTGACCAGCGCCAGCGGGCCGTGTTTGAGTTCGCCCGCGGCGAAGCCCTCGGCGTGTTTGTATGTGATCTCCTTCATCTTCAGCGCGCCCTCCAGCGCGACCGGGTAGTGGTGGCCACGGCCGATGAAAAAGTAGGCGCCGGCGTCGACGAACTCCGCGGCGACTTCCTCGGCACCGGAGTCGTTGAGCAGCGTCTGGACGTCGCCGGGCAGGTCCCGGAGCGCGGCCACTACGTCCCGGCCGCCGGACTCGGCGGTCGCAAGCGAGAGCAGGTTCAGCGCCGCCAGCTGGGAGGCGAAGGTCTTGGTCGCGGCGACGCCGATCTCCGGGCCGGCCCGGATGTACAGCGTGTGGTCGGCCTCGCGGGCCGCGGTGGAGCCGACGGTGTTGGTGACCGCGAGCGTGCGCGCGCCGCGGCGGCTGGCCTCCCGCATCGCCGAGAGCGTGTCGGCCGTCTCGCCGCTCTGGGTGACCCCGACGACGAGTGCGTCCCCGATGGGAGGGACCGAGGTGGCGTACTCGCTGGCGAGGTAGGCCCGGGCGGGCACGCCGGCCTCGCGGAACAGGCCGGCCGCGTACAGCGCGGCGTGGTAGGAGGTGCCCGCGGCGACGAACTGGACGCCGGTCGGCGAGAGGTCACCCAGGTCGCCGATGTCGACTGCTCCACCGAGTTCGTCGACCCGGCTGCGGAGGCACTGCCGGAGCGCGCGGGGTTGCTCGTGGATCTCCTTGAGCATGAAGTGGTCGTAGCCGCTCTTGCCGGTTTCCTCGGGGTCCCAGTCGACGGTCTCGACGGGCTTGTCGACGACGTCACCGCCGGCGTCGGTGACCGTCCAGCCCTCGGCGTCCAGCCGGGCGAACTCCCCGTCGGCGAGGTAGACAACGCGGTCGGTGAAGTCTCTGAACGCGGGGACGTCACTCGCCAGGTAGGTGGCGCCGTCGTCGACCCCCAGCACCAGCGGCGAGTCGTTGCGGGCAACGAAGACAGTCTCCGCACCCCGGACGACGGCCGCGATGGCGTAGCTCCCCTCCAGGCGACCGACCGCGTTGCGGACCGCGGCCTCGGGGTCGAGCCCGTCACGTAGCCCCGCCTCGACGAGGTGGGGGACGACCTCGGTGTCTGTATCGGAACGGAAGTCGTGGCCACCGGTCGAGAGTTCGTCCCGGAGCGCCTGGTAGTTCTCGATGATCCCGTTGTGGACCACGGCCACGCGGCCAGTGCAGTCGACGTGCGGGTGGGCGTTGGCGTCGGTCGGCGGGCCGTGGGTGCTCCAGCGGGTGTGGCCGATTCCGACTGGCCCCGACGTCTCGCGGCCCTCCAGGGCGCTCCGGAGGTCGTCGACCTTCCCCGCACACTTGACGACGTCGAGGCGGCCGTTGCTGTCGTCGCTTCCGTCTGCCCCGCCGTCGCCGGCTCCGGAGAGCGCGACGCCGGCGGAGTCGTAGCCGCGGTACTCCAGCTTGCTCAGGCCGTGGACCAGCGTGTCGAGCGTGTCCGCCCGGCCGACGCAGCCGATGATCCCGCACATCAGCGGACCACCTCCGCGCCCTCGGGGACGGTCCCGTCGACGTGGACGCCTGTGCCGATGGTCGCGTCCGGGCCTACGAGTGTCCCCGGTGCGAAACTCACGCCACCGCTGGCCCGCACCCGGTCGGCCAGCACCGCGCCGAGCCGCTGGTCCTCGTGGACCTCCCGGCCGACGCGGACGTCACCTGGCCCTCCAGGAATGGCTGTGACGGCACCGAGGCGCACACCCTGGCCGGTGACTGCATCGAGCAACGTCGACCCCGCCCCGACCCGCGCATCGGCGTCCAGCACCGCTCGCTCGACGGTAGCGTTCGCGCCGACGGTGACGTTCCGGCCAAGCGCGGCGTCCGGGCCGACGACCGCCCCTGGTGCGAGTTCACAGTCTGGACCGACCACGACTGGCGACCGCAACGTCGCCGCCTCCGGGACTCGCGCGCTCGGGTCGACCCAGATGCCGTCGGCGCGCTCTTGAACACTGCCTGCGCGCTCGAGGCCGCCGTCTGCCCGGTCGGGTCCGGTTACACGGCCGCGCGCGAGCACTTCGCTCGCGACTTCGAGCAGGTCCCAGGGGTAGGTGGCGTCGACCCAGAGCCCCCCAGTCCGCACCCCGCGAACCCGCTCGCCGTCGACCAGCCGGGCGATGGTGTCGGTTAGGGCGAGTTCCCCGTCGGTCCGTGGAGTCGCATCGATGGCCGCGAACACCGACGCGTCGAAGGCGTAGATCCCGGCGTTGATCAGCCGAAAGTCGTCACTGTCGGGCTTCTCGACGATCTCCTCGATGTCCCGGCCACGCAGCCGGACCGCGCCGTACTGGCTGGCGTCGGCGCGTTCGATGACCGCCAGCGCCGCGCGGGCGTCGTCCTCGGCGAAGGCGTCCCGGACCGCCGCGACCGACTCGGTGGCGATCAGCCGGTCCCCGTTGACGACCAGCAGCGACCCGTCGACGGTCTCCCGTGCCTGCAGGAGGGCGTGGCCGCTGCCGAGTTGTTTGTCCTGGACGACGTACTCGATGGGGATTCCGCGGTAGGAGGGCCCGAAGTGCTCCTGGACGCGCTCGCGGCGGTAGCCGACGACGAGGGTGAGCCGGCCGATCCCGGCCTCGACCAGGGCGTCACAGACGTGCTCGAGGATGGGGCGGTTCGCAGCCGGTAGCATCGGCTTGGGGCGATTCCGCGTCAGCGGGCGGAGCCGTGTTCCTTCGCCGGCCGCTAGCACGACCGCTGTCTGTACGCTCATACCCAGGTGTGTCGGGCAGTCGGTATCAAGCTTCTGGGGCTCGCAGTATTGGGGACAAGCACTTTCGTACGACCCCACCGGCGTCGGTCGGTTTCGCCGGGGTCGCAGCTACCGGGTACCTCCGGTATAGGTAAAAGCGAACAGTGTTCGGGGTCCGGTGTCTGTTTCACGGTCGTCCCCAAAGGCAGAGGCACGGGTGAGGGGGTGGGGGTGGCCGCCTGAAAGGCGGCATCTGAAATTATCCGCGGGACCGATATAAGCAATAGTGACCGTTCACGGCTGTAGAAGGGCCTTATGCGGCCGTATGACCACATTATGTTGCCCCGGACAGCGGCTGGTACATTCCGGGTCGTGCCCGCCTTGACGGACCTCGGCCGCTCGAGTCTGCCACCCTCGATAGCTCGACTTGTCTTCGCGCTGGCGCCGCCTAACTCCAGGGGTGGCTGCAGGCCAGCCGTCTCGTCGGTTCTGTGCCCCGACAGCGTCAATTCGAGCGGACGCCCGCTTGTGGCCCGGTCGCGGCACGGTCGGCATTACCGGGCGAGTAAGGTCCTGATATAAAATGGCGGGAGACGGTGAAGCGCCCCCACAGCGCACCCTGGCGGTGCATCCGGCAGTTGCTGGGGCACAAATAAATCTGTTTCGGCTCTCACCCCCCGCCAAGGGACTCAGACTGCCAGCAGGCCGCCCCCGACCACGGCCAGCGCGCCGAACCCGACACAGACCCGCCAGAAGGCGACCCGTGCGACCAGCCGCGTCAGCGCGTCCACCGTGAGGTAGCCGACGACGGCGCTGACCGCCAGCGCCAGCGCCGCGTTCCCGGGCGCGACCGCGAACCCCGTGTCGGCGACAGCGATGGCGCCGGCTCCCGCCGCAGCGGGGATCGAGAGCACGAAGGACAGCTCCAGCGAGGCGGGGCCGTCGTGGCCTCGCAACAGGAGCGCGCTCACCGTTGTCCCCGACCGGGAGACGCCCGGCAGGACGGCAAGCCCCTGCAGTGCCCCCACGAGCACGGCGTCGAGCGGCCCTGGCTGCTCGCGAAACTCACGGGAGCGGGACTCGGCGGTGTACATCAGCAGGCCGGTCCCCAGCAGGAGGGCGCCGATGAGCGCGACGAAGGCGCCGCCGGCGACGGCGTTCGTCACTTCTCGCAGGGCCGCGTAGCCTGCGGCCCCAGTCACCCCGGAGGCGAGCGTCGCCAGCACGTAGAAAGACAGGTCCGCGCTCTCGGCCCACGCCGACCCGGGGCGCCACGCCGGGAGTCGGCGAAGCAAATCGAGGAGCGTCCTCCGGTAGTAGGCCGTCGCCGCCAGCGCGGTGCCGGCGTGGAGCACCAGTGCGAACCGGGCCGCGGTGTCGGGGGCGACGTCGAGTGCGGTGAGCGCGAGCGCGACGGCACCCTCGCTGGAGACCGGGACCCACTCCAGCAACCCCTGCACGAGGCCGACGACCAGCGCGACCAGCCACTCCATGTGCAGGGCGGTGCTCCCCGGGTGCAAAAACAGGTCGGTTCGCGGGCGTCGACCCGTCGGGGCGGGCCGTCGTTCTCAGCCGGGCCAGCCGTCACTGCCGGTCGGCTCCGGCACTCCCGCGCTCGTCAATCGCCGGCGGCCTGGCCCGCGCCGCCTGCGGTCACGTCCTCCGGGAGGGCCGACTCGGGGACGACGCCGTCCTCCCAGCCCCGTTGCTCGTAGTACTCGTCGAGCGCCTGCTCGAAGTCGGGCAGGTCGTAGGGTAGCCCCTGGTCGTCTGCGCGGTCGAACCCGCGCCGGTTGTTGAAGTGCCGTTCCAGGGTGACGGTCCGCCGGCCCACGTCTAACAGTTCCTCGAAGTCGGCCTCGAAGAGGTCGGCGTAGCGCTCGGGGCTCATGTAGTCCCGGGAGAACTTGCAGACGACCCCGGAGTCGTTCAGCGCCATCAGGTTCTCCCGGTGGGCCAGCCGCTCGGCCTTCCCGAGGGTGCCCTCGGGGTCGAGTGCCTGGTCGGCGGGCACCAGCGGGTACTCCACGGAGTAAAACGTCGCGTACATGTGGTCGGCGCCGCGGTTCGAGACCGCATACGAGAGTCCCTGCCCGTTGAGCACCCGGCCCTCGTGGGCCGCGAAGTCCATCCCTTTGACCGACCAGTTTTCGACGCCCAACTCCTCGTGGGCGCGGTCGACCCCCTCCGCGAGCAGGTCGCCGACCCCCTCGCGGTGGGCGATCTGCTCGACGACCTCGTGGACCAGTTCCTCGTTACCGAACTCGTCCTCGCTAGCGAGGTAGGCCGCGACCGTGTTGCCGGCGGAGATGGCGTCGAGCCCGTAGTTGTCGCACTGTTCGTTGGATTTCATCACCTCGACGATGTCGTCGACGCCCGAGTTGGAGCCAAAGGCCATCGCCACCTCGAACTCCGGGCCCTCCGTCTCGACGCCGGCCGCCTCGTCTTTGGTCGGGAGCTTGCACGCGAAGGCACACGCCGAGCAGGTCCCCTTCTTGTACTTTTTCTCCTCGACGGCCGCGCCGTTGATCCCCTCGACGCCCTCGAACTGCTGGTCGGCGAAGTAGCGGGTCGGGAGGCCGTTCATCTCGTTTGCCAGGTCCATCACCGACACCGTCCCCTGGCGCTTCATGATGTGGTCGTCGGTTGCGGCCTCGCGGTGGATGTCCTGCTGGGTCGCGGAGACCTCGACGTCGGGCGCGGAGTCACCGCCGAACGTCAGCGCCTTCACGCCCTTCGCGCCCAGCGCCGCGCCCAGCCCCCCGCGGCCGAAGGCGCGGTCCTCGGTGGTCATGATGGAGGCAAAGCGCACCTCGTTCTCGCCGGCCGGGCCCACGACCGCGGTCTGGTCCGGGCTGATGTCGTGTTCCTCTTCGAGGGAGGCGGTGGTTTCCGGGACCGTGGCACCGGCGAGGTCGGGCACCGGCTCGACGGTGACGCCGTCGTCGCGGACGTGGACGGCGACGAGGTCGTCGCTCGCGCCCGCGACTTCGACCGCGCCGTAGCCCGTGTCGGCGAAGTGGCGGGACATGAACCCCCCGGCGTTCGAGGAGAGCAGCCCGTCGGTCAGCGGCGAGACACCGGTGCAGTTCATCCGGCCGGTGAAGCTCATATTCGAGGTCTGCAGCGGTCCTGTCGTGAAGTACAGGCGGTTGTCGGCTCCCAGCGGGTCCGCGTCAAAGGGGACCCGTTCGTGGGCCAGCCGGGTTCCCAGCCCCCGGCCGCCGACGTACCGTCGCTGTTCGTCCTCGATGTCAGTCTGCGATGTCGACCGGTCCTCGAGGTCGAGCGTGAGAAGTGGGCCTCGGCTGTGGAGCATACCTCACGTTTGCCGGCGGCCTCAATAAGCGTTGGTGGCTGCCGGCCACGGGGGCCGACTGCCTTCGAAAGGGTGTTGTCCGGCCCGGACCCACCGACAGTATGGACGTACTGTCGGTCGCGCGGGAGGCGCTGGCGACCGGGCCGCTCTGTGACCCCTGCCTGGGCCGACTGGTCGCCGACCGGAGCTTCGGGCTCACCAACCGCGACCGCGGGCACAGCCTCCGGGTCGCCGTCGCGCTCGCCGACGACGAGGACTTCGCTCCTGGCGAGGAGTGCTGGGTCTGCGAGGGCGAGTGCGAGCGCTACGACTGGTGGGCCGAAACCGCCGCCGCCGCGGTCCGGGGCTACGAGTTCGACACCTACCAGGTGGGCGCTCGGGTCCCCCCGTTGGTCGAGGAGAACGACCGCCTGCTGCGTGAGGATGTCGGCTTGGACCCGGAGGCTGGCGAACTCCTCAAATCGGAGTTCAACCGCGAGGTCGGCAAGCGTCTCGGCGCCGAGACGGGGACCGAGGTCGACTTCGAGCGCCCCCACGTCATGCTCACCTGTGACCTCGCAACCGACGAGGTCGAGGCGCGAGTCAACTCCGCCTTCGTCTACGGCCGCTACCGGAAGCTGGAGCGGGAGATCCCACAGACGGAGTGGCCCTGCCGGGAGTGTAACGGGACCGGCCGCCAGCGCGACGAGGTCTGTCCGGGCTGTGACGGGACGGGCTACCGCTACGACGAGAGCGTCGAGCAACTGACGGCACCGGTCGTCCGGGAAGCCATGGACGGGACCGACGCGACCTTCCACGGTGCGGGCCGCGAGGACGTCGACGCGCGGATGCTCGGCACCGGTCGCCCCTTCGTCATCGAAGTGGACGAGCCGCGCCGACGCGACGTCGACACCGACGCGCTCGAAGCCGACGTCGACGACTTTGCCGACGGGAGCGCAGAGGTCGAGAGACTCCGGCTCGTCACCCACCGGATGGTCGAGCGCGTCAAAGAACACCCCGCAAGCAAGACCTACCGGCTGGAGGTGACCTTCGACGTCCCGGTCGACCGCGCCAGTTTCGAGAGAGCACTCCAGGACCTGGACGGCGCGACCATCAGCCAGGAGACGCCCCAGCGCGTCGACCACCGGCGGGCCGCCAAGACCCGGACGCGGGAGGTCTACGCCATCGACGGCAACCTCGACGCGGGCGGGCACGGTGCGACACTCGAAGTCCACGGCGAGGGCGGCCTCTACGTGAAGGAACTGGCCCACGGCGACGAGGGGCGGACCCAACCCAGCCTCGCTGCCCTGCTCGGTATCGAGGTGACGGTCACGTCACTGGATGTCCTTGCTGTCGAGGGGGAGGACGAGCCCTTCGAGGACGAGGAGTATTTCGTCTGACGGCCGGCAGCCAGCCGACAGACGCCCGCTCGGAAGGCTTTTTTTGCCTGCGCCTGACCGCCAGACATGCGCGTCGGCGTCGACGAGGCCGGGAAGGGACCCGTACTTGGCTCGATGTTCGCGGCGGCGGTCCGGGCCGACCCCACAGAGCTCCCCGAAGGGGTCGGCGACTCGAAGGGGATCCCCGCCAAGCGCCGCGAGCGGCTGGCCGCGGGGGTCCGCGAAGTCGCCGATGCGGTCGCAGTCACCGAGGTCCCCGTCGAGCGCATCGACGACCCCGAGACGAATATGAACGAACTGACCGTCGCCGCTCACGCGGGGGCGCTCGCGGACGCGGCCGCGCCCGGCGACGAAGCCGTCGTCGATGCCGGTGACACCAACGCCGTCCGGTTCGAGCGCCGTGTGGCGGGGTGCGCCCCGCCCGCGGTCCGGGCCGAGCACGGCGCCGACGAGACCCACGCCATCGTCGGCGCGGCGAGCATCGTCGCCAAGTCCGCCCGCGAGGCCCACGTCGCCGACCTGGCCACGGCGTACGGTGACGTCGGCAGCGGCTACCCCAGCGACACGACGACCCGCGCCTTCCTCCGGGGCTACGTCGACGAGCACGGCTCCCTGCCGGCCTGTGCCCGCGCAACGTGGCAGACCAGCCAGGACGTCCTGGCAGCTCGCGACCAGGCTTCCCTCGAGGAGTTCTGAACCCCGGCGCGGCCCTTCGCACCGCGGCGCCACTCGCCAACTCCCACCGCCGCCAGCGCCCGCTCGACCGGCGAGTCGCCCGGTCCCCGAAGATACTTATACTCGACTGTTTACTCACAATATGAGTAACTATGAGCATCCTCGTCACAGGCGGCGATGGCTACATCGGGTGGCCGACCGCCCTGCGCATCGCGACCCGAACCGACCAGCGTGTGCTCGTCGTCGACAACGGTGCCCGTCGCGAGTGGGTCGCCGAGGTCGGCGCCACCAGCGCCACTCCCGTCGCGAGCCTCGACGAGCGACTCGCCGCGGCCCGGGAGGTCCGCGGGCTCTCGAACCTCTCGGCGGTCGAAGGCGACCTGGCCGACCGGGCCTTCGTCGACGAACTGCTCGAGGTTCACGACCCGATGGCGGTCGTCCACGCCGCGGCCCAGCCTTCGGCACCCTACTCGCAGATCAACGGCGAGCGGGCCAACTACACCCAGCACAACAACATGCAGGCCACCCGCAACCTCGTCTTCGGCCTGCACGAGCACGACCTGACGGACACCCACTTCATCGAGACCACGACCACGGGCATCTACGGCGCCCCCGAGTTCCCGATTCCCGAGGGCGGCGCGACGATGGAGAACGGGAGCGAGCGCGACGATGTACCCTTCCCTGCGATGGGGGGGTCGTGGTACCACCAGTCGAAGAGCCACGACGCCGCCAACCTCCGCCTCGCGGCGGGGCAGTTCGACCTGCCCATCTCCGATGTCCGGACCGCCATCACCTACGGCACCGAGACGGGGGAGACCCGCGCGGACGACCGCCTCAAGACCCGGTTCGACTTCGACTACTACTTTGGAACCGTTGCCCACCGCTTCTGTGCCCAGGCGGTCGCCGGCTACCCCGTGACCGTCTACGGCAAAGGCGAGCAGCGCAAGCCGTTCATCGGGCTGGAAGACGCCGTCGAGGGGCTGGCACGCCTGGCGTTGCTCGACCCTGCCGAGCGGCCCGAGGACCTCACGGTCTACAACCAGGCGACCCGCGCGATCAGCATTGTCGAGGTCGCCGAGACCATCGCTGCCGTCGGCGCCAACCACGGGCTGGACGTGGCGGTCGAACACTTCGAGAACCCCCGCGACGAGGACGAGACCCACAAGATGGAGATCGAAAACGACCGGTATCTCGGCCTGGTCGGGGGCCAGGCTCAGACCTTCGAGGAGGGCGTCGAGGACATCTTCGGGAGTCTGACGCGCCGCGCCGACACCATCGAAGCCCACGAGGACCGCTTCCTGCCGGGGGTACTCGAAGAGTAGGATGGACATACTGGTCACCGGCGCGTGTGGCTATATCGGCAGCCGCCTGCTCGGGCGCCTGCAGGGTGCCGACGACATCGACCAGGTGGTCGCACTGGACGACCTCTCCTCGGGGTCGCCGCGGGCCTTCCTGGGTCTGCTGAACGGCGACCTGGACTTCCACCGCGCGGACGTCAAGGAGTACGGCGACGTCGAGAGCGCGATGCGGGGGGTCGACCGGGTCGTCCACCTGGCGGCCATCACCGGCGCGGCCAGCACCCACGACCGCCGGGAAGAGACCTTCGCGACCAACCTCGAAGGCACCGAGAACGTCCTCCGGGCGGCGGGCAAACTCGACGTCGAGCACGTCGTCTTCGCCTCCTCCTGCAACGTCTACGGCCGGGCGGTCAGCACGGACATCGACGAGACGGTCGACCCGGACCCGATCAATCCATACGCAGAGTCGAAGCTGCGCGCGGAGTCCCTGCTCGCGGACTCCTGTGAGGAGCACGGCATGTCCGGCACCGCCCTCCGGATGAGTACAAACTACGGCTACGCGCCCGGCGTCCGGTTCAACCTCGTGGTCAACTACTTCGTCTTCCGGGCGCTGACCGGCCGGCCGCTGACTGTCTACGGCGACGGCTCGAACTGGCGCCCTTTCATCCACGTCGCAGACGCCGCCCGCGCCTACGCCCACGCGGTCCGCAATCCCGGCGACTGGCCACAGCACGTCTACAACGTCGGCACCAACGGGCAGAACTACCGGATCTCCGAGGTTGCCGACGTCGTCCGCGACGTCGTCGGCGGTGTGGACATCACCTACTTGGAGGACGAACACCCGGGCCCGTCGTATCACGTCGACTTCGACCGGCTGACGGAGACCGGCTTCGAACCCGAGTGGACTCTGGAGGAGGGCGTCCGCGACCTGGCCGAGCGGTTCAGGAAAGGCGACTGACTGGACGAAGGCCATTCAGTCGTCAGCCCTGCCTTCCTCGGTCCTCCTCGCGGGTCGGCCCTGCCTCCCCGCTCGGGATTACGGGGCTGATTCCTCTGCCGTGTTGAATACAGGCGGTGTCTCGGTCGCCGGACCCCGACCCGTAGATGACTGAACAGGCCGGTCGGGACAGCATCCTGTCTTATAATTCGGTTTATTTAACAGAACTCTGATAGGTATGTGGGCTGGTGACACACAAAGAGGTGTTTGTGCTAACTCAACCACTATGCCTACTTGGGGTGTTGTTCAGTTGTGGAACGATATAACGTAGTTCTCGCACTCATTATCGCACTCGTATTAGCGGGCTGTGCCGGCGGTCTGGGTGTGGGGACAGGACCCTCCGATTCAACAGACGTATCGCCCGAACAGGTACCCGGCATCACGAACGGGACGCTCTCGAACGCCTCGGCTCTCGTCGAGACAAATCGGAACGCGGTGACGGCCGATGGGGCTATCGTCCAAATCAACCAGTCCTCGGCTCAAATGACTGTTGACGCCCGTCTCGTCACTGGGGCTAACCTCTCGACGTACACCATCTCAAGCACTGGGTCGGGAAGCGACGGCCAGTCCAGAACGGTCGACCAGTGGAGCAACGAGACCACGCAGTTCGTTCGGACCTCGTCAGACGAGAAGACGAACTACCGAGTCCTCGATGGGCCCGACGACCGACTCACCATCCTTTACTCGACCTATGAATTTCTCTCGGCAGGCAATTTCGAGGTTACCAACGAGACGGCCGGTGGTGGCAACGTCGTTCTCACGGCGGACAGCGTGTCAGTAGCGAGCGCCTCGACAGTTGAGGCTGAATCCTTCGACGGCCGTCTCGTCCTCAACGAATCCGGCCAGATTCAGAATTTGTCGGTCACGGCCACTCTAAACGGTGAAACAGTGACCTACAGCTACGAGTTGCGCCAGGCTGGCGTCGACAGCGTCCCCAAACCGGACTGGGTAGCCAACGTGCCACCGGGTGCGACCGTTCAGGCCCAACTCTCCATTGACGTGGAAGACGACTCGTATCTCGCGCTTGAACACGCTGGGGGCGACGTGGTTCCCAGTGCGACGGCGGTACGGGTGGAGTCCAACGGAACGACCGGGACGGTGAGTTTGGATAGTCCACTCTCGGCCGGCGACACGCGCTACGTTTATTTCGACGCCTCGTCGCAGGAACTCCGGGCGACGGCTGACCGCCCTGAGCAAAGCACTGTCTCGCCCGTCACCAGCCCAACATCTGTTCGAATTACCACCGAGGGCGGTGCTGTCCTCCACAGTAGCAGTATGGGCTGGGGCTCCGAGAGTGCGTCTGCAAGCGGCTCTGGCAGTTCTAGCGGGTCGGTGACCACGGAGAGTGCAAACGCAACCGCAACGACCAGTTCGTCACGGTAGAGCAGACCGAAGCGAGTAGTTTCACTCCGCAGCTCACGCTCTCCTGCGAGTTGTACGTTGCAGAACGTGTCAATCGCCTCGCACAGTGTCACGTTGACATCGCCGTCAGTACCCTCGGCGGTCACCATCCTTTCACTCCTATCGGCTGGACCGACACCGGTGGCGTTCACCGGACTCAGCATTCGAACGCCCTCGCGGTGTTCGTCCTCGGCCCTGTGACAAAGACTGTCACTGTCAATGACTTGTCCGTCGGTATTGGCTCTCGCCCGTGCCGTCTCGGTGGTCGCGGCCAGCCGGTCGTTGGTCTCCAAGCCGCTCCGGCGGTCAGTCCTCGAGCGCCTCGATCGCCCGCTCCTCGACGGCTCGGTCCGG
>CAZOWU010000043.1:0-12590 GCA_964583735.1 uncultured Halobacteriales archaeon
GGGAACGAGCAGCGGTTCCTTGCTCTCGGGCTGGAGTTCGCTCCAGGAGACCGACCCGGCGCTGGCGACGTTCTCGGGGTCGAGTGCGGGGTCGCTGAGGACGAGCCCGGCGGTGAACTCCGGAGGCCGCGACTCCTCGGTCGGCTTCGGCGCCTCACCGACCGGGTTCGCCCCGGGGCCGGTCGGGGAGCCGACGACAATACTCCCCACCATCCCGAACAGTTCGTGCGGGGCACACATGATGTTGTGTACCCCCTCGGTCTCGAAGGTCTTCAGCCAGTAGTCCCCGGGGGTCATCACCGGCGACGAGTACGGCGGCGTCCCCTCGGGGATCCGCTGGGTGTAGCCGAACGCGGGGTGGTAGGCGTTTACGTTGTGGTGTGGCGACGCCATATTGAACCGGACGGTGTCACCCGGCTCGACGGCCAGCCCGACCGGGTCGAAGTAGAACTCCGGCAGCCAGGCGCCCTCCCGTGGCCTGAGGAGCATCTCGACGGTGTGGTCGGGCGCTACCGGTGGCTCCTCGCCGCCGGTCCCGACGTATCCAAAGCGCGGGTCAACCTCCGGGCTGTCCATCTGTGGCGTGTCGGTCATCTGTTGCATCGGTGTCTCGGAATCGGTGTCAGTCTCGGTCTGCGCGTCGGTCGGCGTCTGGTTGCCGGACCCCGAACAGCCAGCCACTGCGGGCATCGCCGCGGCCCCCAGTGCCGTCAACAGCGCCCGCCGACTCGGCGTCACCGCCGCGCGCCCCCGGTCACTGTCCGGTCCGTTACGGTTCTCCTGTCCCGTGCTGTCACTGTGCCCTTTGCGTGTCACTGCAGTCGGGTGGCAGGAAACCGTGGAATTAACCCCCCGCTTCGTCTCAATATTTTCCGTTATCGACCGGTGTCACCGATACCCCGCGTGGCACCTCGTTCACCGGTAGGCCTCGAACTCCTCGCCGAAAACCAGGAAGTAGCCGGTCCCGACGAGACCGATGGCGGCCGCGAGGGTGAACGCGACCTCCGGACTCACGGAGTCCCAGAGGTATCCGCCCAGCGCGGCGCTCGGGACCACGACCGTGTTGCGCAGGAGGTAGTAGGTGCCCGTCACCCGGCCACCGGCGTCGGCCTCGGCAGGGCCGACGATCAGCGCCTTGTGTGAGGGCAGGCCGGCAAAGCGCAGCCCCGAGAACGCGAAGACCAGTGCCATCGCAAGCGGGGTCGCCGGGGCGGCGATCAGCACCACTGGGAAGACGGCGTAGACGGCGAATCCGAGGGCAACAACGGGCTTGAGCCCGACCCGCTCGGCCGCCTTCGCGGCGGGCGCCATCACCAGCAAGGCAACGGCCATCTCCAGGGAAAGGAGGAGGCCGAAGAACGCCTCCGGCGAGAGGGAGAGGGCATACGAGACGCTCCCGACCGAGAGGGTCGTCTCCAAGCCAACCGCATAGCGGTCCGTGACGACGAGGATGAAAAAGACGTAGACCATCCCGTTGGCAAAGCGGACGAGGGTGTCGCCGACCAGCAGCGGGCGGAGCGGGGCGGGCATCTCCCGAAGGTCCTGGCGGACCTGGTCGAGGCCGGCGAAAGAGTCACCCAGCGTGTCCGAGCTGGCGTCGTAGAGCAGGTGCTGGGCGACGGTCCCGACCGCGCCGAAGACGACGGCGGCCGCCAGCACGTACCGGAAGCTGGTGGTGAAGACGGGGCTGAGGCCGATGAGCACTGTCGCCAGCGCCGGCCCGAGCAGGAAGGCGGTCCGACGGACGGTCTCGGTGCTCGCGAAGCCGGCGGCGAGCCGGGAAGGCTCGGTGGCCTGCTTGACGACCGCGAAGGTCGCCCCCAGCCCGAAGGATTTCCAGGCCTGAGCGAGCAGGAGGCCGACGAACACCCAGACCCACGGCTCGACGGTGAGGCCGCCGACCGTGACCGTCCCGACCGTCGGGGCGACGAGCCAGACGGCGAAGCCAGCCGTCGCCAGCAGACCGAACAGCGTCAGCGCCGCCCGCGAGCCGACCCGGTCGGAGATGGCGCCGCCGGGGTATGGGTAGACCGCGGAGACCACGTTCCCCGCCGTCCCGAACAGGCCGACGACGAAGCCAGACGCACCCAGCAGCTCCATGTACCGTGGGAGAAAGCGACTGGTCATCTGGAAGGCCAGGCTGAACGCGAACATCGCCAGCGAGAGCACGAGCACGTCCCGACGGAGCGCGAAGAACTGCCGGAAGGCGTCTAGCGGCCCCGCCGCCTCGGCTCGCTCGTCTGCCATCCCAGTACTCGCGGGTACGACCCCCGCGGCTTAGTGCGTACCGGTGGCGCCGGATCCCCTTTCGGTTCCATCCAACCGCAATCCGAACTCCGCGTCCAGCACGTCGTGCCACTCCCCCGGCGGGACCACTCGCTCGCTCTCCTCGCCGTCCCGGTAGACCGTCAGCGTCTCGCGGTCGAGCTGCTTGTACCCGCCCCCGGTCCCGATGGTGACGACCGGGCCGTCGGTGAACGGGGACTCGGGAGCGGTCGAGAGGTAGTCACAGGAGGCCCGGAAGTACGAGAGGTCGCGGGGCCGTTCCTGGAGGACGTACCGGTCGGTCCACTCCCCGCCCGGTTTGCGGAACTGCGTCAGGAGGTCGGCATCGGGGCGGTCGCTGTCGACGACGCGCCAGTCGAACCCTGCTCGGTCGGTCCGCACTGCACCGTCCAGCGGTAACGGCCGGCGAAGCGGCGGGACCGCGAGGCCTACGTCCACGAGGTACCGCCGGTCGAGGTCGACGATGTTGGTGTGGTGGTTCGCCGGTGTGCCGACACTGCCGTCCTCGTCGAGCACGCAGGCGGCGGCCCGGTCAGCGTCGAATCCCACCGCACGCAGGAGGTCGTTGAACAGCCCGTTGAGTTCGAAACAGTAGCCGCCGCGCTGGTGGCCGACGACCTTCTCGTAGAGTGCATCGGGGTCGAGCGTTACCCCCTCGCCATCTCTCTTCTCGACGGGGTCACCGACGATGGCGAGGTTCTCGAAGGGAACCGCCTCGACGTGTGCTCGCTGGACCTGCTGAAGACTCGCGTGGTCGATGGCGACCCCCTCGGGGTCGACGCCGACCCGCCGGAGGTAGCGCGCCGCGTCCATACGCCTGTTCGCTCGTCAGTGCTCCTAACGCTTTCCCAGCCCTGCACGGGAGGTAACGGGGAGGGTCGTTGGGCCCGCCGCTTGCTTCGCATCAGCCCCGGAAGTCGAACCGCGGTGGGTCGATGTTCGGCGTCCGGTGGTCGACGGGCTGCCCGTCCTCGTACCGGACGAAGCTGAGATAGAACGTCCGCCCGCAGCCGTCCTTGTCGGGGTCGGGGTCGTTTGCGCCGCCGCCGTCGACCGGCCCCGCTGGGTCGACGTCTGCGGCCTCCGTCTCGCCTTCGTTGCCCAGACAGACGAATTCGACGCCGTCGGCGGCCTCGACCGCCTCGATACCCTCGGTCGGGGCGGCGTACTCCCACCCCTCCAGGGGCTCGCGGCTGACGCACTTGTCGTCGAGATACCCCTCCCGACCGACGCCGGTCACCGCCCCGCAGTAGGGGCAGTGGTACGTGACTTCGACCATACCTGCAGTAGGGGCTGGAGTCGTATAGCGTAGGCGTCTCGGGACTCCGAGGTCCTCTCTTCGGTCGTTTCACTCCCTGGGACCTCGCTACTTTTGTCACCCGGGCGCCAAAGCGGGGTATGACGGAGCTACTCTACCTCCCCGACGCAGACGGCGTCACGGAGTTCGAGGCAACGGTTACTGAAGCCACAGAGGAGTACATCGTCCTCGACGGGACCTACTTTTACCCCGAAGGCGGCGGCCAACCTGCCGACCGTGGCACGCTCTCCTGGGACAGCGGCGAGGCCACCGTGCGTGACGTCCGGAAGAATCACGGCGACGTCCGACACTACACCGATACGCTCGACGGTGCCCTCCCCGAACAAGGGGAGACGGTCGCCGGCGACATCGACGCCGAACGCCGGTCGACGCTCCGACAGATGCACACCGCCCAGCACGTCGTCTCGCGGGTTGTCCTCGCCGAGTTCGACGCGACGACCGCCGGCAACCAGATCCACGAGGACCGCTCGCGGATCGACTTCGAACCCGCGGATTTCGGGGACACTGACCTGGAGACCATCGAGACCGAGACCAACGCCGTCCTCGACCGTGACCTGGTGGTCTCGAAGGCCGAACGCCCACGCGAGGAGGTGGAAGCGGAGACGCCCGAGGGACGCACCCAGCTGGACCTCATTCCGGACCACGTCGACCCACTCCGGGTAGTCGAGGTCGAGGACTTCGACATCTGTCCCTGCGGCGGGACCCACGTCGACCGGCTGGGCGAGGTCGGCTACATTTCCATCCTCGACCGGACCTCGAAGGGCGCGGACGTCGAGCGCATCGAGTTCGAACTCGTCGAGGCCTGATGCCGACCCGACACGCCATCCCGGTCGCCGACGGCGAGCAGGTCGTGGCCGTCCACCATCCGCCCGGCGACGCCGGCTCTGAGAGCGGCGCCGACGCCGCACCCTGGCTCGTCTTCTGTCACGGCTTTCTCAGCGACAAGGCCGGCAGCTACGAGGGCCGCTGCGAGCGGGCGGCCCGCGAGGGGTACGACGCCGTCCGCTTCGACTTCCGGGGCTGTGGCGAGGCCGACGGGGACTTTGTCGACCAGACGCTCTCGGACAAGGTCGCGGACCTGCGGGCAGTGCTCGCACACGTTGCTCCCGGCCCGGTGGTCCTCTTTGGCTCCAGCTTCGGCGGGAAAGTCGCCTTCCACGCGACGGCGGAGTTGGCAGCCGGCGACGGCCCCGAGACCGGGAGCGACGGCGTGACCGTCGAGGCCATCGCCACGCGGGCCCCCGTGACGGACAACGGCACGTTCGCGGAGGCCCGCCGCGAGGTCGAGCGCGAGGGGTCGCTCACCTTCGAGACGGGACAGACAGTCGACGGCCGCTTCTTCGACGACCTCGCCGACTATCCCTTCGAAGACGTTGCTGCGGTCCTAAACTGTCCAGTCCTGCTGGTCCACGGGAGTGGGGACGAGTCGGTCGACATCGCGGACAGCGTCGAGGCTGCAGCGGCACTGGAGACAGACGTGCTGCTGGAGAAAGTGCACGGTGAGGGCCACCGGTTTTCTGCGGCGGGCGAACAGCGGCTGCGGACACGGCTGTTCGACTGGCTTGCGACGGTGTAGCCCATCTTCTGCAGTGAACTCGCCACCTCCCCTCTGACGCTACGCTTATGTAGGCCGGCCGAAACGGGGAGGCCATGTCAGTGCTGGACCGGTTCAGACTCGACGGGGAGACAGCTATCGTCACGGGGGGCAACCGCGGGATCGGCTACGCCATCGCCGAGGGGCTCGCCGGGGCCGGTGCGAACGTCGCCGTCGCGAACCGCGACGCCGAGGACGGGCGGGAGGCTGCCGCCGACATCGCTGACGCGACTGGCGCGGACACCCTGGCTGTCCCGACCGACGTGACCGACGAGGCCGCAGTCGAGGAACTGGTCGCCGAGACCGTCGCGGAGTTCGGCGGCGTGGGGGTGCTCGTGAACAACGCAGGCACCTCCTCTACCAGCCCGGCCGAGGAGATGGACGCCGAGGAGTTCCGCCGGACGCTCGAGGTCAACACCACCGGTGCCTTCCTCTGTGCGAAACACGCTGCCCGGCCGATGAAGGGTGGTGACGGCGGGTCAATCATCAACGTCTCCTCGATGTCGGCGTTCATGGCCAACTACCCCCAACACCAGGTTGGCTACCAGTCCTCGAAAGCTGCCCTCGAAGGCATGAAATACCAGCTCGCCTCCGAGTGGGCCGAGTACGGGGTCCGCGTCAACAACATCAACCCCGGTTACGTCGAGACGGAGATGCTCCCGCCCGAGGAGGTGCGCCCCCAGCAGTGGCGCGGGGAGACGTTGCTCGACCGGCTCGCCGACCCCGAGGAGATAGCGCCGCTGGCCGTCTACCTCGCCTCCGACGCCTCCTCCTACGTGACTGGCACGTCGGTTCTCATCGACGGCGGCTACCTCGTCCGGTAGACACGAGCACTCAGACTGTCGACAGCAGGTCGTAGAGGTCCGCTTCTGTCGCGTTGCCCTCCCGGATGGCTTCACGCGGCGCGCGGGGAGCGGGCGCGCTTTCGGCTGCCTCGACGGCTTCCCGGGGCGCGTGCCCCTGTCTGGCGAGCCAGGCCGCGCCCACCACGCCGGTCCGGCCGAGGCCGGCGTTGCAGTGGACGGCGACCCGGGCGTTCTCGGTCGCGCGGTCGAGGAAGTCGAGTGTCTCCCCGAGCCGGTCGGGGTCTGGGAGGTGGCGGTCCCGGATGGGGAGGTGTGCGGTCTCGAAGCTGTCCCCGTAGGCGTCGGGCAACCCCCAGCGCTTGCTCTCGCCCTCGGAGAGCAGGCAGACGACCGTCGAGACCCCGCTCTCGCGCAGCAGGCCGGTCCAGTGCTTCAGGTCGGCGCCGAGGTGACCCGGCCGGCAGGCGCCACAGACGGGCTCGTCTTCGGCGAGCGGCCCGAAGTTCGCGGCGTTCACCGTCTCACCACCGGCCGCGTCGCCGGCCAGCCCCGTCGTGCGTACGATATCATGCCTGTTCGAACGGCCCCGAGCCTTGAATCCGTTCCGGCTCTCCCAACACTGGGCAGCGGTTGCGGGCTGTCACTCCAGTTCCCGCGGGTCGAACGCCGACGGGTGGATGTCACGCTCCTCGGTGGCCCGCGGCGCGGGCGTCTCGGTAAACGGCGTCGAATCGGGGGCGGCGACCGGCGTCTCGCCCGCCTCCGCCGCGGGGACGAACTCCCAGGAGTGGTAGTGGCTCCACCCCTCGGGCTCCAGGTCGGTGAGGTCGACGTCGTCGACGACGACGAAGTGGTCGACCGCGTCGGTGTGGTCGGTGTACAGTTGCTTGACCATCCGCAACCTGTTTCGGCGGCTGGGGCTCGTCTCCGGCCGCGACACGTCCTCTCCAGTCATCGGGTCGACGATGGTGCTGTCCGTCTCGGGCGTCCGGAGGTCGGCGCGCATCTCCTTGGCGGCCTCGACACCCGGGACGGCAGCCTCCACCCGCAGGCGCTGGTTCCCGGTTGCCCAGACGTCCACGTCCGGGCGCTCGTGTGCGAGGTGTTTCACCCACGACAGCGGGACCACCTCCTTCTCGGGGTGGGGATTGACCGAGACAGTCCAGTCGCGGTCGAAACAGACGACAGCCTCGGGGGGCGTGGGTCGGGACCTGGGTGTGACCATGCTCGCGCGGTGGTTGCCCCGGTCGCTTAAACTTCGGGGTTGACCACGGTCTCCGGCCGCTCGCCGCTCAGTACTGCCCGGACCTTCTCCGCGCCGGCCCGGGCCGCCCGGGGCGGGTAGCCGTCGGTCGCGCTGGCGATGTGGGGTGTGACGTGGACGGCCGGGTGCGACAGGAGGGGCTCGTCCTCGGCGGGTGGCTCCTCCTCGAGGACGTCGAGTGCCACGCCAGCCAGCAGGTCCCCGGCCATCGCCTCCCGCAGCGCGTCCTGGTCGACGACCTTCCCGCGGCCGGTGTTGACGAGGTAGTCGCCTGCGAGCGCCTCGAGTTCGGCCTCGCCGACCATCCCCTCGGTCCGGTCGGTCAGCGGCGTGTGCAGCGTCACCAGTCCCGCCCGCTCGAACAGTTCCTCGCGGCCGACGAACTCGACGCCGGCGTCCTCCATCTCCGCCTGCGTGACCCGGGGCCACCGGCCAGTCTCCAGGTCGCCGGTGACGTAGGGGTCGTAGCCGAGCACGTCCGCGCCGAAGGTCTCCGAGACGGCCCGCGCGACCCGCGAGCCGACGAAGCCCAGCCCCACGACACCCACCGTGCGCTGGCCGAGTTCGAGGACTGGGTCCCGCGACCACTCGCCGCCGGCCGTCCGCTCCAGGCGCTCGGGCCAGCCCCGCAACAGCGTGACCACCATCCCGACGGTGTGTTCGACGACCGCCGGCCCCGGTCCCTCGGGGTTGTGAACGACGACTACCCCGTTCCGGGTCGCCGCCTCGAGGTCGATGTGGTCGTAGCCCGACCCGTGGACAGCGACCACTTCGAGGTCGTCGGCCGATTCGATGACGGGCTCTGTGACCTCGCCGGCTCGCAGGAAGACGGCCTTCTTGCCTTCGAGGGCGGCAGAGAGCTTGTCGTCCGCGCGAACGTGCAGCGTTCCGGGCGGGAGTTCGAGTTCGGAGACCGTGTAATCGGGGCCGAGCGCGTCCGCGAACGTCCCCACCTCGACGGGGTGGGAGGAACTGGACACGACGAGTACGTCGGGCATGGCCGGCGTTCGACCGGGTCAATATTAGGTGTGTGGGTCGCCACCTCGGGGCTGCCGTGGCCGTCGTGTACTCCGGCTCACAGCCGCGTTCGCATGCAGATAGCTGTCGCCGGACAGAGCTCGTCGAACTGTGTCGTCTCCCGGATAGCCGGGGGAGCGTCCGACCGCCCGACCACGCCGCCCCTTGCGGATGCGACGTAGAACCGGCCGGGGCCCGAGCGGACGTCCGCCGACGGTAGGTCGTGCTCCGTGAGGATGTGTTCGACGGTGTGCGTCCGGTCCTCGCCGGCCCGCTCGAACTGGAGGGACACGCCCAGCCCCGACCCGTCGCCCAGCGTCGACCGCCATCTATATGCCCTGGCCCCTCCCCTGACAGGGCATGTCACACGTCGTCGACATCCACTCCCACTGGTGGGCCGAGGACTGGCTCCCGGAAACGTACTGGGAGGCGCTGACCGACATCATCGTCCGCGAGATGGAGAAAGGCGGCCGCGACCCCGACCGCGACCGGGTCCGCGCGGAGTATATTCCCACCTACTGGGACCCGACCGGCGAGGAGTTGCTGGCGCGGATGGACGAGGCCGGAGTCGACCACCAGGTGGTCTTCGGGCTCGACTGGGGGATCCCGCTGGGCGACCCGCCACTGTCCGTCCGCGAGTACAACCGCAAGGTCGCGGAGTTTACCGACGACCACGACGAACTCACGGGCTTCGTGACGGTCGACCCGCGCCGGGAGTTCGCCGTCGACCTGGTGCGGACGGCGCTGGATGACTGGGGGATGGGCGGGTTGAAACTGCATCCCACCTCAGGTTTTCACCTCCACGACCCCGAGACCTACCGCCTGCTCCAGCTCTGTGACGAACGGGACGTTCCCGTCCTGACCGACTCGGGTCCCATCGCCGCCCCGCTCTACAGCAAGTACTCCCACCCCACGCACCTCGACGAGGTGGTGACGGACTTCCCGGACCTCGACCTCATCGTCGCGCACCTCTCGCTGGGCTGGTGGCGCGACCTGCTGGCGGTTGCGGACGTCAACGGCAACACCCGGATGCGCGTCGACATCTCGGGCTGGCAGGGCCGTGCGGAGGAGTACCCCGAGGAGTTCGCGAAGGCTGTCCGCCGGTTCGTCGATGCGCTTGGGGCCGACCGTGTCCACTGGGGGACCGACGACCCCGCCTTCGACGCCGCCTACCCAAAGGAGGAGTGGCTCGACGTCACGCGCAGCCTGACCGACCGCGAGGACGAGCACGCGCTCACGGAGGCCGAACTCGAGCAGGTGCTGGCTGGGGGCGCGGCGGAGCTGCTGGGGCTGTGACTGTCTGGCGACCCGGCCGATGGTGAGTGAGAGTCACCCTCGCTACGACTTCTCACAGGTTTTATCCCGGTGCTCGGAGTGCCATCAGACATGGTAGTCGACATCGACGACATCCGGGAGATCGCGGTCATCGGCAGCGGTCAGATGGGGCGTGGAATCGGCGCCGTCGCCGCGCTGGCCGGGTACGACGTCGCTATCAACGACATCGACGAGTCCCAGCTCGAAGAGGCCACAGAACAGATCCAGTGGTCCTACGAGAAAGCCGCCGAGAACGACCCCGCCGTGACCGAGGCCGACACCGAGGCGGCATTCGACCGGATCACGTTCACGACCGACCAGGAGGCGGCCGTCGAGACGGCCGACTTCGTGACCGAGGCCGCTGTCGAGCAACAGGACGTCAAGGAGGACATTTTCGAGACGCTGGACGAGGTCGCCCCGGAGGAGGCACTCCTCTCGACGAACACCTCGGGACTGAACATCACCCGGCTGGCCGAAGTCACCGACCGGCCCGACCAAGTCGTCGGCACCCACTGGTTCAACCCGCCGATGCTGATGGACCTGGTGGAGGTGATCATGACCGAGTACGCCCCCGAGGAGGTCGGCGACACCGGCGAGGCGCTCATCGAATCCTTCGGGAAGACGCCGATCCGCTGCAAGATGGATATCCCCTCGTTCATCGTGAACCGGCTGATGCGCCCCTACGGCGAGGGGGCGGCCTGGATGGTCTACCGCGGCGAGCACTCCATGCGGGAGGTCGACTCGGCGATGAAGTACACGGAGGGGTTCCCGATGGGCCCCTTCGAGCTCGCGGACTACACCGGCGGCATCCAGATCCGCGTCGAGGGCGAGGGGGACCACCTGGAGGACGACCGGCCGATGTCCTACGACACGGAGGTCTGCCCGATCCTGCACCAACTCTACGAGAAGGGCCGCTACGGCCGGAAGGCCGACGCCGGCTACTACGACTACAGCGACCAGGACGAGCCCGACATTCCCGTCGACGCCGGGCAGGGCTTCGACACGTCGCTGGTGTGGGCACCGATCGTCAACGAGGCCGCCAAGATGGTCGAAAACGACGTCGCGAGCGCCGAGGACATCGACACCGGCGCCCGGCTGGGCGGTAACTGGCCCATGGGCCCCCTCGAGAAAGCCGACGAGGTCGGGCTCGAAACGATTCTCCGGAAGCTGACCGAAGTCGCCAGCCGCCACGAGGACACCAACAAGCTCGCCGAGACACTGCCCTGTGACCTGCTGGTCGAGAAGGCCAAAAACGGCGAGACCTTCTACTGACGCGGCGAGCGAGGCTGCCCACTTCCACAGAAGAACCTCTCAATTGACACGTACGCGGTCGGGTAGACGGCAACACTGACCCCTTTCCGGTGAGTATTGCGTCCACGCCGTGATTAATTAGGGTGCAACTATGAACACGCCAGTCATCGTAGAAGCGGTGCGAACACCGCAAGGAAAGGAAGACGGCGTCTTCGCGGACGTGCGAAGCGAGGACCTGTCGATACCGCTGGTCGACGAGATGCTCGCCCGCACCGGACTCACCGGCGAGGAAATCGAGGACGTCGTCTGGGGCTGTGCCCAACAGCGAGACGAACAGGCGACCAATATCGCCCGCCAGATCGCCATGTTCTCGGAACTCGGCGAGGGTGTCCCCGGGACGACGGTCGACCGCCAGTGCGCCTCCTCGGCGCAGGCGATCATCCAGGCCGCCGACCAGGTCCGCGCGGGCACCCGGCAGGCTATCGTCGCCGGCGGCGTCGAGAACATGAGCCGCGTGAAGATGGGCGGGGGCTCCGGCGAGATGTACCCTGGCCTCGACGAGCGCTACGGGATGGAGAACCTCCCGATGGGCCAGACCGCCGAGAAGGTCGCCGAGGAGTACGGCGTCACCCGCGAGGAACAGGACGAGTACGCGATGCGCAGCCACCAGCGCGCCCACGAGGCTACCGAGAGCGGGACGTTCGACGACGAGATCGTCCCCATCGACAACGGCGAGGAGACGGTCGAAACTGACCAGGGGATCCGCCCGAACACCGACATGGAGACGCTGGCGGGGCTGCCGACGGTCTTCCGAGAGGACGGCACAGTCACACCCGGCAACGCCTCCCAGATATCCGACGGCGCGGCTGGCGTGCTCATCACCAGCGAGACCTTGGCTGAGGAACACGACCTCGACATCCTCGCTGAAGTGGGCACCCACCACGTCCACGGTGTCGACCCCACTGTCATGGGTATCGGGCCAATCCCCGCGACCGAGGGGCTGCTCGAGCGGGCCGGCGCCGAGATCGACGACTACGGCCTGGTGGAGCTCAACGAGGCCTTCGCGAGCCAGGTCATCGCCTCCAAGCGCGAACTCGGCATCGACGACGAGATCCTCAACGTCAACGGCGGCGCCATCTCGATCGGCCACCCGCTCGGCTGCTCGGGTGCACGCCTGCCCGTGACGCTCATCCACGAGATGAACCGCGAGGACGTCGACCGCGGGATCGCCACCGAGTGTGTCGGCTTCGGTCAGGGCGCGGCCATCGAGTTCACGCTGCCGAACTGAGCCACGCCGCTCACCTTTTGCCTTTTTTGGCTGCCAGCATCCGCCGAGCGCCGCAGGCGAGACGTGAACGGAGTGAACGTCTCGGGAACGCGAACGGCGAAGCCGTGAGCAAAGCGAGGCGGTTTACCGGACGCGAGCGACCGGAGGGAGCGAGTCGTCCGGGTTGCTTTTCCCCACGTTTTTACGAGCAGTGAGGGAGCTCCGCTCCCTCATGCCGTGCGAACGGGCGCTGCGCGGCGCGACGCGCCGCGACTGCGAGGCGGTGCGCCTCGCCGCGCCCGTGAGCAGAGAGCGGTTCGCGCTACGCGCGAACCCGACGAAGTAAAAAGTGGACGGGCGGCGAGGGATTTGAACCACCTGAACTTCGGTCACTTCGCTCCCTCGTTCCGTAGTTCAGAATCCCTCGCTGCCGGTTCGCTCACCGCTCGTAAAACTCGGGTTCGCTGCACGGG
>CAZOWU010000044.1:0-12551 GCA_964583735.1 uncultured Halobacteriales archaeon
GAAACGTCGATTCTCCCCGAGACTGCTGAAATTGCGTACGCACGACCGTATGACGCGCGACCCCACTCGGGGCGGCTACGGCCTGCTCCCGCTTTCACCCTCGACCGGCCAGGCCGCCCGTCACAGCCACTCCGCGAACGTCTCGGTCTCCCGGCTCAGCCGGATGTACTCCCGCTGCATGCCAGAGATGGCGTCGGCGAGGTCGGCGCCCTCGTCCAGCCGGTCGCGGACCGCCCGCTTCTTCCAGTCACTCGGCGTGGTCGCGGTGTACCGGCGGGCCTCGATGGGTTCGATGTAGAACTCGATGGCCTCCTCGTCGAGGCCAGCCTCTCGGAGCCCGCGGCGGGCGTGGGCGAACACCTCGTCGAAGACGAGGTCGGGGTCGCCAGTCCGCTCGCCGCCGCCGCTCACCCAGGCCAGGTCGGCCCGGACTCCGTCACTGACGGCGTTGTAGAACGACTCCTCGGCGGCCGCCCAAGGGAGGTCGGCGATGGGGTGGTCGACGGCGACGAGCCCGCGGACCAGTCCGGCGGTGAGCGCCTGCATCCCGACCACGTCCCTGACGGTCGGCTGGGTGGGGATGGGGCGGTACTCGATGCGCAGCGAGCGCTCGTCACCGCCGCCAACTGGCTGGCCGCCCGCCACACAGCGGAGCCACCGCCAGTAGGTCGACCGCTTGTGCGCGAACTCCCAGAGGTCGTCCTCGAGTCCCGTCCGGTCGTCGGCTTCGAGCCACTCCCGCAGGAATGGGGCGACCAGGTCGTCGGCAACCACGCGGTCGGCCGTCTCCGCTGCGTCGGCGATGTCGGCCGGGACGCGGACCTTCGGCGACGGCGTGTGGTTGACCGACTGCTCGAACACCTCGATCCGGAGTTCGTGTGGCGTCTCCGCGACGAGTCGTTCGGGGTCGTCGACGTCGTCGTACAGGTCTGGCGGGAGAAACGGGGAGTTCGAAGACAGCGCGAGGACGGGGCCGAGTGTGCGGATGGCGGCGTTGTAGTAGTCCGGAAACGCCTCCGCGTCGGGGACCTGAAGGTGGGGCTGGACCGACGTGGCAAGCGACTCGAAGAGGATGCCGGGAAACGTCGTGTCGGCCCCGGGAACGGCGAAGGGGAGGTCGCCACCCGCCGACTCACGGATGTCGGCATCGATAGCGAGATACCGCGGGTCCGGGCGCATGTTCTCCGGGACCTCGACTGCCTCGTCCTCCGGGTCGGTGCTGGCCGCCGCGCCCTGGGTCGTTTCGAGGTACGTCCGGCTCCCCTCCGCCGGCGGAACCGTCCACATCGCGTCCAGAACCAGCTCCAGCCCGGCGTTTGCGGCCTCTTCGCGGGCCTGCGCTGTCTGCTCGCGGATGTGGTCGGCCTGGGCGGCGAGCCCCGCGGCATCGAAGGAGTCCGGGTCGGTGTTCAGCTCGGCGTTGTGCACCCCCAGCTCCTTGTTGGCTGCCCCCTCGAAGACCCGGTCGGGGAGCGGCGCGAGCCGGCCCTCGCCGTCGACGGCGTAGACCTCCATCTCCAGCCCGACGGCGAAGCCGGGGCTGTCGAACTCGCCGGCTGTGATGGCCTCCTTCAGGTCCGCAGCCTGTGACTCGACGCGGGCGGCGAACTCTACAGCGGTTGCGTCCGACAGTGACTCCCCGACGAGCCGGTCGTGGTCGGCGTCAGTCACGCACACCTCCCCCCGGTGGTTCCCCAGTACAGCTGTCGCCACGTCCGCGAATCCATACGTTTGTGTCGCTCTGTGGGACTAAAAGTGTACCAGTATCCCGGCCTGACAGCAGGCCTCGATCCGCCGGACAACTATCCCCACCCTTCCCCCTGGTCAGAGCATCCCGTACCGGTACGCTCAGTAGACGGCCTCGCGAACCTCCTCGGCCAGCGTCTCGAACTGCGCGAGGTAGGCGCGCCGCTCGGCCCGCAGGTCGGTGAGCTCGGCGGTGAAGTCCTCGTAGTGGTCCGGCGGGTACAGGTTCCCGACAGCGACGCCGGGGACGTCCTCGGGCACCTCGAAGCCGAAGCGTTCGTCTGCCCGCCAGTCGACTTCGCCGCGGGCGACGCTGGTGAGGACGTTGACCGAATCCTCGACGCCAATGTCGGCCTCGCCCGGGCCGACGTGGCCGGTGTTGATCAGGAACGTCTCGATGCCGTTGTCCCGGACGAGTTCGTAGAAGCGGTTGCCCTCCTCGCCCGCCGGACCCACGATGAAGGGGTTGGTGCCGACCACGCGGATTGCTTCGCCGGCGGCGTCGGGGTCGCCAGCGCTGGTCTGGATCGACTCCCCCAGCATGAACGCAACCGCAGCCTGCCGGTCGTCCAGGCGTGCGACCGGCGGCATCAGGGGGTTGCGGGTGATGAAGAACAGCTGGTCGAGCCGGTCGAGGTCGATATCAGCGCTCGCGCTGTCGAGACACGCCCGCCGGATGACAGCCCGGCCGTTCGTGGTGAGCGAGCCGTCGTCGAAGTCGACGCTGCCGTCCGCGGCGACGTCGACGTTCTCGAAGACCGCGGACTCGTCGGTGGCCGCGTCGTAGAGGGCGGGCTGTTCCTCCCGGTCGAGTCCGATGGTCTTGATGTACAGCCCCGCGCCCTCGCTGCCGGCCACGGTCCCGTCGGGCAACAGGGCACAGACGTCGTCCTGGAGCATCTCCGCACCCTCCGGGTCATCGAGCCAGCAGCGGTGGCCGGTCAGCGTCGACTTCCCGGTCGCCGACAGCCCGAGGAAGGCCTGCCCCACCGTTGTCAGGCCGTCGGTTTCCCCGTCGTTGTCGCTGCCGTGGCGGTTCCCGTCTTCGGTCTCGTGGTCGATGAACAGCCGCTTTGTGCCGGCGTGGATCCCCAGGCCCCCGCGCTGTTTCGCGCGGTACATGTACAGCCGGAGGAAGGACTTCTTGGCCTCGCCGGTGTAGTCGCTGCCGAGCACGAACGTTAGCCCCGCCTCGGGGAGCACGCGGATCCGTCGCTCGTCCCAGTCGGGAAGCTGGAGGGTCTGAAAGTCCGGCTCGGCACCCTCTGGCGCGGGCTCCATCAGCTTCCCCCAGGCCAGGGCGACCCGGGCGAACTCGCGGGGGACGAACAGCCGGCAGACAAAGGAGTTCTCGGGGTGGCGCCCGACCTGCCGGTCGAGACAGAGCAGGTCACGCTCGCCCGCCACGTGGAGCGCCGCAGCGATGGCGTCCCAGTCCGCCTCGTCGAACTCGTGGTCGACGAGGTTCTTCGTCCGGTCGGCGCTGCGGGACTTCTGCTCGCTGACGTAGGCCGGGCTCCCGAACTCCGTAGTCGTCTCGTCGGTCTCGGCGAACTCGCGGAGCTCGGCGAGGTCCGGGTCGTACGCCACGTTCGGTGCGCCCGCCGGGTCAGGGAACTCCTCGTGCAGTCCGGCCTGCTCCGCCCGTTGACGCGCCATGTACCCTCTCCAGTCCAGCAGTCCGAATAAAGCTACGGAATCGTTCGTTCCGTGGGTCGTGCTTACACGCCCCCTTCTCTCCGTCTGTGGATGGCTCACCTCCTCCTGAGCCCTCGCTTTCATAGTGATTGCTGTGACTCGTTACCGCCGGGCGGTCACAGACCGGCCGAGTCGCCTCTCAAAACACCGATATTCTCACAGGATGCCGAAAATAATCACAGCAATCACTATCAGGACGGTAACGGCAGGAGCACGGCCCGCGTTGCCCGCCCGTGTCCGTACCAGGGGTATGCGTCACCTGACCGGATTCACGACCCGCACAGCCGACAGTGCCGGGAGGCAGAACCGGTGACTGACGGACCCCACGCCGGCCAGCCTGTCCGGACGGTCAGGGCCGACCCCGCCGCCATCGCCTCCCTCGCCCCTCGGGCCGCCCGGGGCACCTGGTACCCCAACTGCTTCACGTCGCCCACCGGCTCGAACGAGCCCAACCTCTCCTCGGAGCTCGCCACCGTCGGCCGGACAGTCGAACGGTTGACTGATAGTGATTGTTGTCCCGATGTCCCGGCGATTGCCCTCGGGGTCGGCAAGCGCCGGGAACAGACGACAAGAATCACTTTGACGCGGGCCTCCCGGAACACGGGTTGCGGTCGGCGGCCTCTCCCAGGGAGCCTGTCTCGCCACCGAGTATGCGGCGCGTAACCCCACACAGTACGGTGGTATCCTCGCGCTCTCGGGCTGGTCGGTCGGCCCCGAAGGCACCGACTTCGGGTACGAGGGGTCGCTGGCGGGGACACCCACCGCCCTCGGCTGTGGCGACGTCGACCCCTGCATCCCTGTCGAGCGCGTCCACGAGACCACCGGCGCGCTGGACTCGCTCGGGGCCGGCGTGACGGCGGAGACCTACGAGGGGATGTGCCACACGGCTGTCCCCGACGAGACCGCTCACGTCCGGGCGTCGTCTCGGGGACCCGAACAGTCATTTTCGTACGGGCCGAGTATTGGCCATGAGTCAGGGACGCACCCCCCCGCGCCCGCCCGAGGCCGGTATCGTCAACGCGTTACGCTTCGTGCGCAGCCCGCTCCGCTTCGTGGAGGGGATCCAGTCGCGGTACGCGGACCTCGCCGAGGTGCAGGTCCCGGCCGGCCCCTCGATCGTCGTCGTGACGAACCCGGAACTGTGCCACGAGGCCATGCGCCGGGTCGAGGATTTCACCCGCTTGCCCGCGTCGGGTGCTGCCGCGCTCATCTCGGAGAACGGGCTCGTCCAGACCGAGGGCGACCTCTGGCGCGACCAGCGGGAGACGATCTCGCCGGGCTTTGGCAGCGGCCCGCTCGAGACGTACGTCGACGCCGTCGGCGACCAGTCCGCGCGGCTCCGCGAGGAGTGGACCGACGCCGTCGAAGCAGGCGACCACGGCCGGGACCTCCACCGCGACATGACGAGCGTGACAGTCCGGGCCGCCACGCGGGCGCTGTTCGGTGTCGACATCGGCGCCGGCCGCGCCCGCGAACTCCATCGGCTGATGCGACAGGCCGCAGCCGAGTTCGAGGTGTCGGCGACCACGGTCACCCCCGAGTGGCTCCCGCAGCGCCTGTCCAACGAGACCGAGGAGATGGCAGCCGGGCTGTGCCGGATGGGCGAGGAGATCCTGGAGACGAAACGCGAACAGCGCGACCCCGGCGCTCCGCCGAGTGATATGCTCGATTTCCTGCTGCTGGCGGAGGCGTCGGGCGACCGCGACTACCCCGAGAACCACCTCCGCGACCAGGTCGTCTCGTTCCTGATCGCCGGCCACGAGACGACGGCGCTGGGGACGACGTACACCCAGACGCTCCTCTCCTGGCACCCCGAAGTCAGGGACCGCGTCCGCGCCGAGGCCCGTGCCGTCATCGGCGACGACGACCCCGGCTACGAGCACGCCGCGGACCTCACCTACACAGGGAAGGTGTTCACCGAGGCGCTGCGGCTGTACCCGCCGGCGTGGAGCGTCTTTCGCCAGGCCGACGGCGACCAGTCGCTGGGCGGCTACCGGTTGCCAGACGGGGCACTCGTCCTGCTGCCGCAGTGGTCGGTCCACCGCGACGACCGCTACTTCGAGAACCCCCGGCAGTTCGACCCTTCGCGGTGGGACGACCGTGACCCGAGTGACGGGGGGCCGTACTTCGCGTTCGCCAGCGGCCCGCACTCCTGCATCGGCCGGGGGTTCGCAGTCAACGGCGCCCGGGTGGCGCTGGCGACGCTGGTCAGCGAATTCGACCTCGACGTCCCGCGCGACCAGCTGTCGAACCTGATGGTCACGCCGACGCTCAGGCCGGGCAACGGCGTCGACGCGACGCTCTCGCGGGTGGAGTGAGGGGCGGGGCCGTTCAGTATTCGGCCGAACAATTCAGCTGTCGAGAGTATTGCGTACAGCAAGAAAGCCCCCGCCCGGCCACATACCTCCCCAGCCGATTGCGGTGCTCGCTCGCTCCGCTCGCTGTGCTCCTCATCCCTCGCGCAGTGTCGTCGCGGCACGGGGCCGCGACAGTGCACGCCCGATGCAACTGTTTAGATCGGGCGGGACTGAACGGGGGCTCTCTTGCTGTTCTCGGGTCTTCCGGATCCGGGACCTCTCGACAAAGCACCGCCAGTTTCGGTCCCCACACAGCTATACGCTCGGCGCCCCCAGATGAGGGCGTGTCAGACGCCGTCTTCATGCCGGGGTTTCGATCACTGGACGCCGAGGTCGACAACTACCAGCTCCCCGTGGAGGGCTCCATGCCGGAGTGGCTGTCGGGATCGCTGGTCCGGAACGGGCCCGGGAAGTTCGATGCCGGCGAGGACCGGCTGACCCACTGGTTCGACGGGCTTGCGATGCTCCGCAAGTACGACTTCGACGACGGCGAGGTCCGGTACACCAACCGGTTCCTCCGGACCGAGGCCTACGCCGACGCACAGGCAGGGAAGGCGACAGGGCAGTTCGCCACCGACGAGCGCGGACTCGGGAAGGTATTCGCGTGGCTCCGCCGACTCGGCCCGCCCGAACCGACGGACAACGCCAACGTCCACGTCGCCCGCATCGGCGGCGACCATGTCGCGCTGACGGAAGTCCCGAAGTGGGTGACCTTCGACCCCGACAGCCTCGACAGCCGCGGCGAGTTCGGCTTCGACGACGACCTCGACCTCGACATGACCACGGCCCACCTCTCCGAGGACCCCCACTCGGGTGACCTGTTCGGCTTCGGGCTCACCTTCGGCCGGACCCACGAGTACCACGTTTACCGGATTCCGGGGGGAGAACGCCGCCGGGAGCGCCTGGCATCGATACCGACCGACGAGCCGGCGTACATCCACGACTGCGCCGTGACTGCCGACCACGTGGTCCTCGTGGAGACGCCGCTCCGGATCGCCATCCTCCGGGCACTCTCGCCGTTCACCGAGGGGTTTTTCGAGTTGCTCGACTGGCGCCCGGAGGCCGGAACGCGCGTTCTGCTGGTCGACCGCGAGACCGGCGACACGAGCGCGGTCGAGGCGCCGAATGCCTTCAGCTTCCACGCGGTCAACGCCTACGAGGACGGCCCGGCGACGGTGGTCGACCTCGTGGACTTCGAGGACGGCGCCATCGTGGACGCGCTCTCCCTCGATTCGCTCGAAGAGGAGGGCTTCCCGGGCGTCCCAGCCGGGCGGCTGGCCCGTTACCGGGTCCGGCCCGATGGAGGCGACGGCAGCAGTGCGGACGACGGCGGTACTGTGACCCGCGAACGTCTCTACGATGGCGGGATGGAGCTCCCGACTGTCCCCCGTGCGGTTCGGGCTCGCGCCCACCGGTACGCCTACGGGCAAGCGACCGACCGCGAGGGCGTCAACGGGCTCGTCAAGGTCGATACCGAGACTGGCAGCGCCAGAGAGTGGTGGGAGCGGGGCGTCTACGTCGAGGAGCCCCGGATGGTCCGGCACCCCGACGCCGCCGACCCTGCCGACGGCGGCGAGGACGAGGGGGTCGTGCTCGCGCCCGCACTCGACGTCGACGCCGAGCGGTCGATGCTGCTTGTCTTCGACGCCCGCACGCTCGAGGAACTGGCCCGGGCCCACCTCCCGCATCACCACCCCTTCGGCTTCCACGGGCGCTTCTTTCCGGCCTGACCCGTTCGGAGACGGTCGGACCGGTCAGCGGTAGGCGGCGATATCCGTCCCATCGAGGGGCGTCGACGCCGCGCCCCCGAACTCCTCCTCGACGGCGCAGGCGTATGTCGCCCGGCCGACAGTCCCGACGGAGAGCGGGCGGTCCTCGCCGAGTTGCCTGGCCACGACCTCGAACCGGCCGAGCGCGGCGAGGAGCCGGTTCAGGACGGTGGGGAAGTGTGGCTGGTCGGGGCCGTAGACCGGGCCGGGCCGGAGAACGACTGTCTCCGTCCCGAGGTCCGCGATGGCGGCCTCGGCGCGGCGCTTGGCCTCGATGTAGGCCGCTCGCACCCCGGGCGGCGTCGTCGAGGAGGAGACGTAGACGAACCGGTCGACGCCAGCGCGTTCGGCCTCCAGGGCGACGAGAATGCCCGCGTCGCCGTTGGCCCGCTCGAAGGTCACTCCCTGTTCCGGGTGCTCGCGGATGATGCCGATGGAGTGGACAACAGCGTCGACGCCCGTCAGGTGCTCGCGGTAGTTCTGCGGGGCGAAAACGTCCGCCGCGACCCAGGTTACATCGTCGGCCCAGGGACCGCGCTTGCCGGCGTCGGGCTGGCCACTCCGGGCGACGCTTGTCACCTCGTGGCCGTTTGCGACCGCAAGCTTGCAGACCTGTCGGCCGATGAAACCGTTGCCGCCGGTCACCAGAATGTGCATACCAGGGGTTAGTCCCGAACGTCAAAACGCCCGCGTTCCCGGCCGGATCGGTTTGCCGGTCCGGCCCTCCCTGCTGGTACACCCTGTTGCAAGCGGTTCGAGGACAAGCACGCGAGACCCGGTGTGTCGGTCGGCGCCAGCGTTGGCGCCGCCCTGGACAGCCGGCTGGGTCCGGTCGGTGCCGGTGTCGGGCTTCGGCGGCGCGACCGGCTACCTCGCCGGGACTGCCCGGGACAAGTTCGGGCCCTGAAACCGCCGCGTCCAGCGACTGCCTGCCCGGCCGAACTACGGCGTCTGCTCGGCCCGCTCTGACAGTTCCGAGAGCGCTGCCGCCGTCCGAAGGTCGTCGACCGTGTGGTACCACGCGCCCCGGAGGCCGGTCACGTCGTTGACCACGGGGTCGCTTAGCGCGACCAGTTCGTCCAGCTGAAAGACCACGACTTCGCGTTCGTCGGAGAAGGGTTCGATGAGCTCGGCCCAGTCCTCACTGTCCATCACGGCTCCCTCACTGCCGGCCTCGGCGGCTCGCTCGAGGGTGCGGTTCTCGACGGGGGCGTAGTGAGTGATGGCGGAGGTGGGTGCCGTCCGGTAGAAAGCCATGTACTCGAACTCCCGGTCGGTCCGGGGGTACGAGCGCGGGCAGGGGTAGAACCCTCGGCGGCAGCGCTGGAAGGTCTCGGTCTGCGTGGCGACCGTACAGACCTGTGCGTCCGCCGGCGCGTCGTCCGTCTCCGCTGTCCCGAAGGTTCCGAGGTCGGCGTTGCCCGGCATCGTCACAGATCGGGCCGCCAGCCACAAGTCGGTTCGGTGGCTGCGACGGCCAGCTAACCCACACGGTTTTTGCTGGTCGTTCACGAACCGTCAGGCGTGTCCGACCCAACTCCGTACGACCACTACCGCCCCACCGACGCCGACTACCCCGATGGCGTCTACCGTGTCGTGGGGACGGACGCGAACGGAACGGATGGCGAGGTCCGGCTGCTGGAAGTGGCCGATGCCGACGGTAACCGGGTCAACACCGGCCGCGTCGTGGCCGTCCCCCACGAGAACCTGGCCGCGTTCGAGCCGGCCGACAACCCCGACTCGGGCTTCCGGCCGATGCAGGTCGTCGACGGGCTGGTCGAGGAACTCCGAATGGTGGTCGACTGGCTGCGGTAGCAACGGCGCCAGCGGCGAAAAGCGAAAGGAAAGACCCGTTCGAGCCCCTCGTCCGGGTATGCGACGGCGACGGCTGCTGGCGGCGCTGGGCGGAGGGGTGGCGACCGGCGGGCTCGCGGGGCTCGCTGGCTGTGTCCAGCGCCGGGCATCCGGCGGCGACCCGCTCTCGATATCCAGCCCTGCACTCGCCGACGGCGGGCGGCTTCCCGACCGGTATGCCTGCGAGGGCGAAGGCGTGTCGCCGCCGCTGGCTATCGAATCGGCGCCCGACCCGACGACGGCGCTTGCGGTCGTCGCCGAGGCCGACCTGGGTGTGTTCAACAAGCCGCTGTTCTGGGTGCTGTGGAACCTCCCGGCGGACACCGGGGCGATTCCCGCGGGCGTCCCACGGACGGCAACGGTCGACAGCCTTGGCGGGGCCAGACAGAGCAGCCAGCCCGGGACCGAGCCCGGATACAACCCACCCTGTCCGCCGCTCGGCCGGAAGACTACCCTGCTGTTCGACGTGTTCGCGCTGGAGGAGTCGCTGAACCTCGAGGCCGGCGCACCTGCCGAGGCCGCCGAAGAGGCGGTCACCCGGGCACAGCTCGCGAGTACCCGCATCAGCGTCACGTACACACGCCCCACCGGAGGGACAGCGGGGACGAAGACGGGCTGACACTCCCGCTGCCAGGGGCGACCGCGTCTGTCCCTCTAGGACCCGGTCGAGAAACCAGGCTGTCCTCCAGGGTCGGATGGTGACCTTTTTTTCCAGCGGCGAGTGAGCGACACCATGGACAATCGTGCAGCCGAATTCAGACGCGAGGCCGCCGACCGCTACGGCTTCGAACTCGAGGTCGATCAGTTCCCCGAGGGGACCGAAACCGCCGCCGAGGCTGCCGACGTGGTCGGGTGTGCCCTCGCCCAGATCGCAAGCAGCCTGGTCTTCGTCGCCGACGGGGAACCGGTCGTCGTGGTCACGAGCGGCGCGAACCGCGTCGACGAGGCCCGCCTGGCCGAGGTACTCGACGCGGCAGACGTGCGGATGGCTGACCCCGAGGAGGTCACCGAGGCAACGGGCTACAGCGTCGGCGGGGTCCCGCCCTTTTGCCACGACGGCGACCCGGCGGTCTACGTCGACGAGACGCTGCTCAACCACGAGGCGGTGTGGGCTGCCGCCGGCACCCCCGAGACGCTCTTTCCGATCGCTCCCGGCCGTCTCGTCGAGGCTGCCGACGCCACACCCGCGGACGTGACTGGCTGACCAAGTGAGCCGGCCCGTGAGCGTGTGGGCTGGCCCGTGCGCAGTCCCCCGGCCCGTGATACACGGTACCGGGGATTGCGGAGTGTTTATGCCGTGTCGCCACCTACTTGAACTGTGAGTGATTCAGATGGGCGCCGAAACCTTCGAATGCCCAACGACGACGAGCTGTTCGCGGTTGTGACCCGCCACGACGGCGGGAACCACGTCCGCGTCCGGTGCGAGGACGGGAAAGAGCGGATGGGCCGGATCCCCGGCCGCATGAAGTACCGGACCTGGATCGAGGAGGACGACATCGTTCTCGTCGAGCCGTGGGACTGGCAGGACGAGAAGGCAAACATCGAGTGGCGCTACGACAGCAAGGACGCCGCCCAGCTGCGCGAAGAAGGCCACATCGACTGATTTCACCGGAACGTCGGCGTGCCGGACGCTGGGACTGGTGATGCGTTTTCTGTGCCCGGCCCGCGAAGTCCCGACTCTGTCCCGCCGGCCGGGAGCAACAGCGCTTAGTCGCCGCGCCGGCGAATGGCGGGCGTGACACGCGGCATCGGTGGCGTCGAATTCGCCGGTTCGCTCCCCGACCCAGTCGTCGCCGTTGCCGGCCTTCTCACCCAACTCGGAGATATGTGGTTCCTGTTGCTCGCACTCGCCACGGTCTACTGGCGTGCGCGGGGCGGGCGGGCACCGACGCTCACCGCGACGCCGCTCCGTGACTGTCTGTTCCTGCTGGCGCTGGCCGTCGGCTCCTACGCAGCCGTTGGCACTCTCAAGCCGCTGCTCGCCCTCTCCCGGCCGCCCGGTGCGGCGGTGGCGACCCTGCCGGCGTGGCTTCCCCCGGCGGCTGCGCCGGTCTACGAGTCGCTGGTGACTGCCGATGGCTACGGCTTCCCCAGCGGCCACGCCACGACGGCCACAGCGGTCTACGGCGGCGCTGCGGTGGTTCTCACCGCCGGGACCCGGCGGTTGCGTTACGCCGTCGCTGGCCTGGTCGTCGGGGGGGTGTTCCTCTCGCGGGTGGTCATCGGCGTCCACTACCTGGTGGACGTGGCTGTCGGCGTGGTGCTGGGGCTCGCCGTGCTGTCGGCGTTTCTCGCGTTCGTGAGGCGGTTCGGTTCGGGAACCGAGCCCCCGGAGCGGACAGACCCCCCGAGTGCTGGCGTTCACTCCCCGCTGCCAGCGCTCGCGGGTGCGCTCGCGCTCGCCGTCGTCGCACTCGCGGTCGCGCCCGAACCAGAGCAGCTGCTGGCGCTGTGTGGGGCCGCCGGCGGCGTCGGTCTGTGGCTGGCTCGCGGGTCGTCGACGGCAGCGCCGCTCTCTGGACTGTAGACTGATTCACGGGGCGGTCACAACGGAACTCTGGTCCCGGTAATGGCGGCCCGTCCTCACCCGTAGAGCCCCTCGGTGAGGCTGACGGTCCCGTTGCCGAGTTCGACGTGGACCGTCCGGTCGGGGCTCGGTCCGACGCGACACGTGGCGGTGTCCCGCCGGCGTCCGTCGAGTTCGACCGTCACCTCGTACGTCCCGGGCTCGAGCAGGCCGCGCTCGCTTTTGACCTCGCCCGGCTGGAAGTAGTAGCGCCGCCGGAACGCCGACTCGCCGTTCCCGTCGGTGACCGTGACCATGACGTCGTACTCGGAGAAGGGGTCGTAGTTCCGGAGGTAGACGTCCTCGGTGTCGACCGAGGCCCGGGCGGCCTGGCGGTCGGTCCGTTCGGCGCTGCCGGTCAGGTGACCGTCGGTCTGGTTCGAGTGCATATCTCCACGTTCGAAAGGGGATATCAAAGCAGCACCGTAAACTCAAACTCTGCTTTTTGTTTGCCACTCGTTTACATCTCGCGTGCGGTATCGGCGACGGCGGGCAGCAGACAGGCGATATCCTGCGGCGAGACCTTCGCGGGTCGCTGGACCACTGTCAACCGGTGGACGG
>CAZOWU010000045.1:0-12437 GCA_964583735.1 uncultured Halobacteriales archaeon
TCTTCCTCCATATGCTCGACGTCTTCCGCCACGTGCTCGACGTCTTCCGCCACGTCCCCGACATTTTCTTGCACGTCCTCGACTTCGGCTCCCACGTCTTCCACGTCCGCCTGCACGCCACCGAGGTCTTCCTGCATCTCAGTCACGTCTCCGTCCACGTCGTCGACATCGCTACGGAGCGTGCTGACCTGGTCTTCGACTGCCTGGGCCGTCATCGTCGCATCTTCCGCTTCCGTCTCGACGCGCCTCACGGTTCCTTCGAACTCCGCGAGCTGGGCTTCGAAGCCGTCGATCTGCTGGCGGGCGTCTTCGAGCACCTGTCGGGCCGTGCCGTTCTCGTCGAGGAACTCCTCCAGCGCGTCGGTGTACGCCCGGAGGTTGGCGATGTCTTGCTGGACCTGCAGGACCCGGGCTTCGATGGTCCCGTCGGCCGTGTCGGCCGCCCCCAGCGCCTCCTGGAGCAGTTGCAGGTCTTTCTCGGCGACACTGTCGTCCCGGACCTCGTCGGCGAGCGCCGCGAGGAGGCTTCCGTCGACTGACTGGCCGGCCGGCTCCCGGGCGGCTACCTCACGGATCGCCGGCTCCGGCCCGCGTTCCTGTTCTTCGTCGTCCCCTGGCTCCGCCTCGGCTTCGCCCCGACCTGTCTCGGCCGTCGGGTCATCCAGGTCGAGCGACGCCGTCTCCTCGTCGGTCCCGCTGTCGTCGTCTTCGTCATCGGCCTCGTCCTCGAGACCGGGAACCGTCCCGTCCCCGGCAATGGCCTCCTTGACCGCCTGCTGGTCACCGGGGACGACGTCGACTTCCGACGCGTCGGCGTGCCCATTCGTGTCCCCAGGGCTCTCCGACAGGGGCGGGTCGACTGCCTCGATGGTCGGTTCCACGAGAAACTGCTCGATGTCCTGGGTATCGGTCGCGCGGATGCCATAGACGGTCGTGTACTCGACGCCGGCCTCGAATTCGCGCTCGAAGGAGATTACCCCGTCCTCGACAGTCCAGTGTTCGCTGCCGTACTCGGGGTGAAACCCCAGGTCCTCGACGGCGACTCTCTCTGGAACAACGTCGCGCAGCCGGACCATCACCGGTTCGTCGCGGGCGATCAGGAACTCGAAAGCGATCGCCGGAACCGGGAACTCCTCTGCCTCGAACCGCTTGACGACGGTTATCCCGTCGGCTGAAACCGTCACCTCCTCAGACGGCTGAGTGCTGGCCATGTTCTACACCGCGTCACCGACGCTCTTAAACTTAATTACTGCTTATTAAAATTTGAATTCAGGGTCCTCACCCGGGAGCAGGGTGTCGAATAGCACGGTCTCAAGTGTGGTAGCTTCCCGGTGTTTCCTCACAGGTCGAGCCGGTCGCCAACCTCGACCACGGCGAGTTGCTCGGGGTAATCGAAGCTTCCGGCGTGGTGGTGTAGCGCTGTCGGGTCGGCGCTCATCCCCTTCCACATGTCCCAGTGAGTCGGGACCATCCGGTCCAGCCGGAGCTCGTTTGCCACCTCGATGGCCCCGTTTTCGTCGTTGTACCACCGGGTTCGCTCGGGGTTGCGGGTCTGCTTGTCCGGGACCATGCCGACGGAGCCGAAAGCAACTGCACCGAGGTCGATATCGTAGTGGCGCCCGATGCCGCCGAACCCGCCGGGCCTGCCGTCACCAGCGTGGAAGAAGGTGCCTGCCTGGTGTTCGACCAGGTAGCCCACTGGCTCCTCGGCGTCCGGGTCGTCGGCCGAGGTGACGCGAACGGTCAGGTCGCCGATCCGGACCGCCTCGCCCTCGTCGACCCGTTCGAACTGCCCGGGCGAGATATCGTACGACTCGAGCCACCCCCCCTCGCGGGCTGTCTCGATACTCGCCGCGGGAGCGTAGAAGTCCGCACCCGTCTCCGCGAGCAGCGGTCCCTGGCTGGGCCCGTGGACGTGGTCGCTGTGTTCGTGGGTCGCGAGAACGGCGTCGGCTTCCGCGACGTCGGCCGGGTCGAAGGGGACCGGGATCATCCGGACGGTCCGGGGCGGGTCGCCGGTCCCGAGGTAGGGGTCGATGAACATGGTCGTCCCGCTGGAGCTTTTCAGGACGAAGCCGTTGCAGCCGAGATACCAGAGTGCGAGCCCGTCGGGGTCGGCCGACTCGACCGCCCGCGGGAGCCAGTCGTCCCAGTCCGAGTGGACCATACCCGGCTTTGCGCAGGGGCACGGCTAAGCGTTTCCGGTCACGAACGCCGCCCGCAGGTAGACCGGGGTTCAGTCCTGGCAGCAGCCGCCCGCCTTCTCGCCGAAGTCGACCGCCAGAGGCTCGCTAATGTGCTCGTTGAGCGCCTGCAGGCGGAGTTCGAGGTCGTTCTGGGCCTGGAGGAACTCCCGCATGACGGGAATCGAGTGGAGCTCCTCCTGGGCGTGCTGGAGCTCTCGGAGGTCCTCCTTGGTGGCCTGCCCGGTCTCCCGGGCCATCATGTACTCCTCGCGGATCTGCTCGAACTCCTGTACCTGCTTTTGGGCCTGTTCGTCGGCCTCGACGGCTTCCTTTTTCTCACGGAACTCCTGGTAAACTGGCGTCCCGGCGACCGCCTCGCCGAGTTCGGTGGCGAGGGCCTCGACATCGTCGCCGACAGCCGCCGATTCGGTAGGTTCCGCCTCAGGTTCGAGACTCATCACGTCTCCTACGGACAAGAGACGCTTGAATGTGCCGACCGAGCGCAGGAAGGACCCGCCGAGCCGCGACAGATAGCTGCTCCCGGAAGCGCCGGGGTTATCAGCCCGCGGAGAGTAACCGGGATAATGAGTCAGGATTCGGCGAACCGGTCGGAGGGTGACCTCCGGAACACCGGGATGTCGCTCCGACACGACCGGGAGTGGGACTACGAGCTCGACAGGATCACGGAGGCGGTCACCGAGCGGGAGGCCGAGACCGTTGGCCTGCAGTTTCCCGAGGGTCTCAAACGCCGTGGCCCCGCTGTCGCCGACGACCTCCGGCAACTCCTGTCGGACGACGTCTCCGTCATGCTGTCGGGCCAGCCCTGCTACGGCGCCTGTGACCTCGACACCTACCTCATGCGCCGGACGGACGTCTTCGTCCACTTCGGCCACTCGCCGATGAAGGAGTCGGACAACATCATCTACGTCCCCCTGTTCTCGAACGTCGACGTCGACCCAATCGTCGAGCGGGCCATCGCGGACGAGCTTGCGACCCCCGGGGAAGACCCGGACGTGGGGCTGGTGACGACCGCCCAGCACATGAACAAGTTCGACGAGATGCGCGACCACCTCGAGGGGGACGGATACACCGTCCACACCCGCCGTGGTGACGAGCGGCTGACAAACGAGGGGCAGGTGCTGGGCTGCAACTACGCCTCGGCGGACGTCGGTGCCGACCAGATACTCTACGTCGGCGGCGGCAAGTTCCACCCGCTCGGGCTGGCGATGGAACACCCCGACAAGCACGTCGTCATCGCCGACCCCGTCAACAACAGCGTCTCGGTCGCCGACCCCGACCAGTTCCTGAAACAGCGCTACGCCACCGTCCACAAGGCCATGGACGCCGAGGAGTGGGGCGTCATCTTCTGTACCAAGATCGGGCAGGGCCGGTGGGACCAGGCCCAGGAGATCGTCGACGAGAACGACAGTGCCTACCTGATCACGATGGACGAGGTTACGCCCGACCGCCTCCGGAACTTCGGGCTCGACGCCTACGTCAACACTGGCTGCCCCCGGATCACGACCGACGACGGGCCGCAGTTCCACAGCCCGATGCTCACCCCCGGCGAGTACCGGATCGCCATCGGCGAGAAGCCCTTGGACGAACTCTCGTTCGACACCTTCCACGGCACCTGGTAGACGAGATTAACCTCGCGCATTAAGACAGATTTTTGTATGCGTCCCGTGTATTCAGACGCATGACAGTCGGGTGGTCCCCGTGAGCACGAAGAGCCAGCTCACCCAGCAGCTGGGGGTGGTCGCGGGCTTCGACGACCCGCGGGTCGAGCTTGAGCAGTACCGCACGCCGCCGGACCTGGCCGCCCACCTGGTCCACCGGGCGGACCTGGAGGGAGACATCGAGGGGAGGACGGTCGTGGACCTTGGCTGTGGGACCGGGATGCTGGCGCTCGCAGCGACTCTTCGCGGGCCACGGCTGGTGGTCGGCGTCGACATCGACAGGGGTCCACTAAAGACGGCGCGCGCGAACGCCCGCCGCGTGGGCTCGAATAGCGACGTCTCCTGGGTCTCCGCCGACGCGACGAAAGTGCCGCTGTGTCCGGCGGGACCGACGACGGTCGTGATGAACCCTCCCTTCGGCGCCCAGGACGCCAACAGACACGCCGACCGGGAGTTCCTGGCGACTGCCGCGGAGGTCGCCGACGTTTCCTACTCCGTCCACAACGCAGACAGCGCCGACTTCGTCGAGTCCTTTACGGCCGACAACGGGGGGGAGGTGACCCACGCCTTCGCCGCTGAGTTCGAACTCCCGCGGACCTTCGACTTCCACGAGGACGAGCGCCGGGAACTCGACGTCGAGGTGTTCCGCGTCGACTGGGGCAACCCTACGGGCGACCGCTCCGGTACGTCGCGATAGTCACGACCGTCCGGTCGTCGACCACCCGGAGTTTCGACCCTGTCCGGTTGAACGTGAGCCCACGGACCGTCCGGTTCGCCCCGCCGGCGGGGACCGGCGTCGTGGCGGCTACCGTATCGTTCTCGACGAGTTCGACCCGGTAGCCGCCCGACTGGGGGACTGGCGCAACGCGGACTTGCGTCCCGTTGATGACCGGCTCGGCGGTCGCGGGGTCGGAGCCGAACGCGAGTCTGCGTGGCTGGTCCGGCCGCCTGAGATACACGTTGTATGCGGTGCCGCCCCCAGTTACCGACCACTGCGTGCGGTTGACGGCGACCCGCTCGCGCCAGCCCGGGCCACCGACCGGGACCGAGGCCCGGCCGCGGAAGGCAAGCTGGCTCCTGGAGACGACAACCTCCCAGGCGTTGCGACGGTCGCTCGTCACCACCACCCCGCTCTCGTTGACCGACAGCCCTCGGTCGGTCACCGGAATCTCGACGGCCTCGATGTACTGGTTGGGGACACCCTCGACGTATGCCACCGTGTAGTCCCGCACCTCGACAGTCCCGGTGTCGGGGTTCCCCGGGTCCACCTCGCCCGACACGTCGGCGAGGTTGTAGGGGACCGCGGCGAGCGCGAGCGCGAACAACACCGCGAGCAGGAGCCCGGTCGCCACCTCTCGCCGGGAAAGGTCGATCCGGTCGACGAGAATTCGGTCGGTTTCCGAAACCGCAGTCGCGACGACCGCCGCGAGCAGGAACACCGCTGCCGTCCCCAGCCCACGGAAGAGGACGAACCGCTCCGTGCTCAGCGGAATGTAGAACGCGTACAGTGCCTGCGAGACCGCGAACACCAGCGCCGCGAACCAGACGAGGTGAATATCCGGCGTCCGTTCGCGCCGGCGGACGAGAAGCAGGCCGAGCACGACTCCGATCACCAGCCCGAGTGTGTGGCCCTGTATCGCCACGTTGGCCCACCAGGGAGCGACAACCCGTGTCTGTGTGGTGGCCGTCAGCACGGGATTCTGGAGGCCGAAGTAGACGAGCCCGACGACTTGCTGGCCGACGATGGCCGCGACCGCGAGCAGCGGGCGGGTCACGAGCGCGAACCCGGCGAACGCGAAGACAACTCCCGAGAACCCGATCAGCGCGCCAGGTGTGAACAGGCTCGTCGCGAGGCCGACCACGAAGACGGCTCCCAGGAAGAGCCCGACCCTGGCGAACGGGTTCGTCCGCAGCGAGCTGAAGGAGACGCTCCCGCGCTCGGTGGGGTAGTGGCTCCAGGCGTACTCCGCGACGGGGGCGAAGACGAGCGTCGCGATCACGTTCCCGGTGAGGTGGCTGAGTCCGTTGTGGGTGAACGCCGCAGTGAGCATCCCCACCGGGTAGAACAGCGACCACGAGCGGAACCCGACGACCACCGGCTGCCCACTGGCCGCACCCTGGACGACCCAGAAGACGAGGTTGAGAAACAGAAACGTGAGCACCGTCCCGACAGGGACCCCGAGCAGGAGCCGACGCCGGGCGGTGGCGAGCGGCTGCCAGTCGCTCAGGCGGGCGAGCGCGACGAGCGAGGCCGTGACCCCGACCAGCAGCGCTCCCAGGCTGCCCCACGCGACCAGCGGTCCGTCGAAGGCCATACTCGACAGTGTGCCGGCGGGGAATTATGGTTTGTCGTCGTCGCCTTTGTTCGGGTCCGCCTTGCTCCAGAAGAACCCGCCGGGGTTCAGCAACATCCACCGCCGCAGGGCGTAGGCGAGCGCGACGAGCGAACGCAGCGGCAGCGGGAGCGACATCGCTACGACCCAGTGGTACCCCCGGAAGAGCCAATCGTTCCCGTTCGCTGCCAGCCGCTCCCTGACGTGCTGGGTGTCGTAGTAGGTCGCAGGAGTGGTGAAACCGAACAGGACGCTGGCAACGAGGAGGACGCCGACCAGACTCGGTGTCAACCCGCCCGACTCCGAGACGGCCACCGAGACGACACCGAACCCCGCGCCCGAAAACACCCCGGCACCGACTGCCGGCCACTGCCAGATACCCTCGAGCCCTCGTCGCTGTGTCTGGAAGCGCCGGAGGGCGTAGGCAATACCCACCCCGAGTGGGATCCCGAGTACCTGCCCGACACCCAGACCGAATCCGAGCAGCGGAAAGAACATCGGGATGGCCCACAGGAAGGGGTTCGGCGACCAGTCGACCGTCTGGTCCTGGTCCGTCCGGTACGCGTCGACGCCGACCAGAAGCGCCGCGACGAAAGAGAGCCCCAGGGCCGAGAATGCAAGGACCTGCACCGAGGGGACGGGGAACGGACTCACCAGGTAGACGACGAGGACGAATTGCACGAACAGCACGAAGAGGCTGGTTCCGACAAACCGCGAGGGAACGAGCGGGGCGTCGCTGCCCCCGGGGACGTCGGCCTCGGCTGTCTCCCCGCCGTCTGCTGTGACACGTCTCTGCCCCTCTGACTCGTCCATCTTCTCTGCTTTTGACCGGCGCTGGCGTATGTAGTTTTCTTTTGATCCACAGAGCTTTCCGCCCCGGGCGACGTACGAGCGACAATGGGAGTTCAGCCACCTTCGAACGACGTCGAGGATGGGCCCGATGTCGTGGAGTTCGGCATCGCCGCGCTTGCGGCCCGGGTCGAGGACATCGACCTGGAGTACCCGGTCGAGGCGGACACGCTCGTCGACCGGTACGGCGACATCACGGTCCCGGTCGATGCCGCCGGGGCGGAAGTAAGCGTTGCGGAGGCGGTGCGGACCACGGGACGCCGGGAGTTCTCCTCCGAGCAGGAGCTTCTGAACGCGCTCCACCCGGTCTTCGAGGCGAAACGCGAGGCAACCTCGCGGAACATCCTCGCGCAATTGCGCGCGCTCGTCCCCTTCTAACCGCCAGCGGCTCACTCCTGGTCGTCGGTCGCCGCCGGCTCGGCGACCCGGTCACCGTCCCCGTCCGTCCCTTGGCGGGTTGCCTGCTTGGCGATGCGCTCGAGCTGTCGGGTCTGCTCGCGGTTGACGTCCACGATGAGGTCGGCGAGGACGCCGAACAGGGCCACCTGGACCCCGAAGAGCACGGCCACACCCGCCACGACCGCGATCACCTCGTGTGAGATGCCCTGGGTGACCCACTCGACAGCCACGTAGGCCGCGAGCACGACCCCGGCCAGGGTACTCGCCGCACCGACACTCCCGAAGTAGAACAGGGGGTTGTTCGTCTTTGTCATCTGATAGAGCGTGAGGATGATCCTCGCCCCGTCGCGAACGGGGCTGAGGTTGGTTTCCGAGTCGTCCGGTCTGGGTTCGTATGCGACCGGGACGACCGTGGTCTCGACGCCGTGTTTGACGCACTCGACGGCGAGTTCCGTCTCGATACCGAAGCCGTCAGCGGTCAGCAGGAAGCCCTCGATGGAGCGCCGCGTGAACGCACGGTAGCCGCTGAGGATGTCCCGGAGGTCCTCGCCGTGGATGCGCCGGAAGGCGCGGTTGATGAGTCCGTTACCCACGCGGTTGAGCCGGCTCATCGCGCCGGGCTGCATGTTCCCAAAGCGGTTCCCGATGACGTGTTCGGCCTCGCCGGAACGCAGCGGCTCGACCATCCGGCCGGCCTCCTCCGGGCGATAAGTGGCGTCCCCATCGACCATCACCACGTACTGGGCCTCGATGGAGCCGAGCGCCTCTCTGACCGCCTGCCCCTTGCCGTTCCCCGACTGTTCGATGACCCTGGCGCCGGCCTCCCGCGCGAGTTCCTGGGTCCCGTCAGTCGAGCCGCCATCGACCACCAGCATCCGGTCGAACCCCTGCTCGCGGAACCGCTCGACGACGTCGCCGATGGTGCTGGCTTCCTCGTAGGTCGGAATCAACACGCAGACGTCGTCGTACTCCTCCATCGTCGGCCTCTATGCCGGTTCCCGGGAAAAAGCTACTTCCTCGCACTGGACAGGTGCGCGGTCGGGGGTCCTGCCGTGGACGTACCACCACGGTGGTGCCACCCGCGAACGCAAGCAGTATTGTTGTCCCGGTCCTACCGCTCGTAGTGACAGAACCCGAGCGCGGCGAGACGGATAGTGGGCAGGACGGGAGCACGAGCCCACCCGCGGGCCGCGAGCCCGGTGGGGACGAGCGCGACGCCTTCTTCGACGCACTGGAGGCAGTTGGCCGCCCGCTCGTGACCGCGACGCGGTACGCACAGGAGCGGGGGTACAGCCAGGAGGACGCCAGTGACCGGCTGGCAGCGCTGACGACCGACGGCAGTGTGGAGCGCCTGGACGTCTCGGCGGACCCGGTGGTCTGGTACCCCGCCGAGTGGCAGGACCTGGCGAGCCGGGAGCGGGTGATCGTCTTCCCGGAGCGGCGCCAACTGGTCGTCGACCAGCCCACGCAGTTCACCCGCGCACAGCTCTCCCAGTTCGCCCACCTCGTCGACACCACTGGGTCGGGCTCGTATCTCTACGAGGTCCGCCGGGAGGACGTCTGGCAGGCCCCCTACGAGTCACTGGAGGAACTCATGGCGACCGTCGGGGACGTACTCCCCGAGCGCGAGCCCGCCCTCTCGGAGTTCATCGCCGACCAGTGGAAGCGTGCAAATCAGTTCGTCCTCGGGACCCACGAGGACGGGTACACCGTGCTGGAAGCCGAGACCGCCGAGCTGATGGGCAACGTCGCCCGCGAGAAACTCGACGACGGCCAGCTCCGGGCGCCCATCGACGAGGAGACCAGCTGGGTGGCCGAGGAGAAGGTCGCCGAAGTCAAGCGCGTCCTCTACGAGGCCGGCTACCCTGTCCGCGACGAACGGGACCTCGAAACCGGCGAGCACCTGCCCGTCGACCTGCACCTCGACCTCCGGAGCTACCAGCGGGAGTGGGTCTCGCAGTTTCTCGAGACGAAGGCAGGCGTGCTGGTCGGCCCGCCCGGGAGCGGCAAGACCGTCGCGGCGATGGGTATCCTCGCCGAGCTGGAAGGGGAGACGCTGGTGCTCGTCCCCGGCCGGGAACTGGCCGGCCAGTGGCGCGAGGAACTGCTCGCCAACACGAGCCTCGAGCCGGACCAGGTCGGGGAGTACCACGGCGGCTCGAAGGATATCCGGCCGGTGACCATCGCCACCTACCGGAGCGCCGGGATGGACCAGCACCGCCAGCTGTTCGACAGCCGGGAGTGGGGGCTGGTCGTCTACGACGAGGTCCACCACATCCCCGCGCCGGTCCACCGCCGGAGTGCGGACCTGCAGTCACGGGCCCGGCTCGGGCTCTCCTCGACGCCCGTCCGGGAGGACGACCGCGAGGAGGAGATCTACACGCTCGTCGGCCCGCCCATCGGCACCGACTGGGACGCGCTGTTCGAGGAGGGGTTCGTCGCCGAGCCCGAGGTCGAGATACGGTACGTTCCGTTCACGGGGGACGCGGGCGACGCCTACACCGCCGCGGAGGGACACGAGCGCCGGCAGGTCGCCGCCACCAACCCCGCCAAGACCGCGGAGGTCGAGCAGCTGCTGGGTCGCCACCCGGAGGCGAAGGCGCTCGTGTTCGTCGAGTACCTGGAGCAGGGGCGGGCGCTCGCAGCCGCCCTCGATGCGCCGTTCGTCAGCGGCGAGACGCCCCACCACCGCCGGGAACAGCTGTTCGAGCAGTTCCGGGAGGGCGCGGAGCCGACCCTGGTTGTCTCGCGGGTCGGCGACGAGGGGATCGACCTCCCGAGCGCGCAGGTGGCGGTCGTCGCGTCTGGGCTGGGCGGCTCACGGCGACAGGGGGCCCAGCGGGCCGGCCGGACGATGCGCCCAACCGGGAGCGCGCGGATGTACGTGCTCGCGACACGGGGGACTCGCGAGGAGGAGTTCGCCCGCCAGCGGATGCGTCACCTCTCGGAGAAAGGAGTTCGGGTGACCGAACGTGACAGCGAAACTGACGTTGCCGAGTCCGACAGCGAAGAGACCGGCGACGGTGAATCCGGCGCTGTCTAGACCACGACGACGGCGGCTTTCATACCGAGGCCCTTGTGTGGCGTACAGAAGTAGCGCGAGGCGCCAGTCGAGTCGAAGGTCCGCTCGAAGTGGGCGCCGGCTTCGGTGTAGAGTTCGCTCTCGTAGTCGCCACCCTCGTGGACGACGTTGTGTTGTTGGCCCTGCCCCGTCCACTCGAACTGGACCGTAGTGCCGGCATCGACGATGACTGCCGGCGGGGAGAAGGCGTAGTTCCCGCCGTTGCCTTCCGAGCCGACTGCGACCGTCACCGACGAGGAGCCCTGCTCGTCGACCACGGTCCCGTCGTAGTTGCCGACGTCCGAGAGGTACTCGTCGACGGTAGCCTGGTCGAACTCCGGCCCCGAGTTGCCGTCGTCCATTTCCCCCTCGGTCGGTGTGTCCTGACCGCCGCTGCCGCCACCATCCCCACCCTCGCCACCGCTGTCTTCGGGTGTATCGTCGCCACCGTCGGTATCGGTGGTACAGCCGGCAACGAGACCTGCGACTGCGAGGCTCCCGATGCCCCCGAGTACGGTTCGTCTCTCTACTGAACGACCTGAAGTCTGGTCAGTCATCAACACTGAATAGAGGGGGTTGAGACGGTTAAAGTGGCCGATAGCGTTCCCAGCGCCTGGGAATAGGACCCGAACTATTGGGGGAGCACAGTCATAGGTTTGCCCATGCCAGGGATCCGAACGGAGCTGGTGTTCGACGACGCCGACGGGTGTCCAGTGGCCGAGGCCACGGAAGCGGTCCCCGGGCCGGTCACGGACATCGCCTGGGACGAGAGCGAGGACGGCGGCACTGTTACCGAACAGGTGACAGCTGCCGACGCAATCGACGACACCGAGGCGTTCGACCCCGTCTTCGACTACGGGAGTCGCCGGGTCTACGAGTTCGAGCGCGAGCCCGACGGCTGTGTCTGTGAGGTCGTCCAGCAGGAGGTCGGACCGGTGACGGACGTCCACGCCGAGGACGGTGCGTTACACCTCACACTGCACCTCCAGGACCTGAGCGACCTCCGCGAACGCCTCGATGAGTTCCGCGAGCGGTTCGGCGCTGTCCACATCGAGTACCTCGTCCAGGGCCGCGAGGACGAGGAGGAGGCAGAGGTCGTGCCTGTAGACGTCCGGCGGCTCACCGGCCGCCAGCGCGAGGTCCTCGAGACGGCCTACGAGATGGGGTACTTCGAGTATCCCCGCGAGTCGAACGCGACCGAGGTGGCGACGGCGCTGGACATCCAGCCCTCGACATTCACCGAACACTTGGCCGCGACTCAGAGCAAGCTTCTCGGGGAGCTTGTCGACCGCTAGCGGCGACGGTCGGGCCAGTTACACGTCGATGTCGACGTCGACCGGGCTGTCGTCGTTCACAGCAGTGTCGTCGTCCGCATCCATCCCGTCGTCCGTGGCCGCGTCCCCCTCGAGGTCGGCGCCAGCGCCGTCCTCACTGGCACGGTCTTCCAGCAGCAGGCCGACCCCGCCGGCGGCGAGCATGCCGACGCCGGTCGCCCGGACCGCCCGGAGATACCAGTCTTCGGCCTCGAGTTCGGCGGTGTTCTCGAACCCGAGCATCCCCATCCGGACGCCGAGCGAACTCGCGAACCGCGGTGCGAGGGCAGCGAACAGTCCGTACGCGGCAACAACGGCGTAACCGGCCTTTCGGAGTGGTGCAGGAAGCATGTCCGGCGGTTCGAGGCCGGCATACCTGAATCCTCCGGGAGCTCCCGGCGGCCGAAAACACCACGCTCGGGAGCCGGTCACGCGGGGTCAGGACTGCCAGCGTGCGTCAACGAGCGTTCGCTGAACCGCGCTCTCGCCGACCGCCTCTGCCAGCGTCTCGTAGGAGGCCCGCTCGGCGCGGTCGGCCGCGTCCGCCACGAGTCTGGAGACAATGAACTCCGGGGTCGACCGGCCGACCGTCTCGAAGCGTGGCTGGTAGTCGACGT